>DAITOW010000087.1:0-10256 GCA_036833965.1 Oleiphilaceae bacterium | reverse complement strand
CTTTTTATAAGGAATCTTTCTCGCTGTCCTTAATGACAACGACCTCTATTGCATTTGCTTTGCAAAGAATCTCCATTTCCTTATCCGCCTTGCCACAAATAGCAACGGTACGAATAGATTTGGGCTTAAAACGCTGCAGAATTTGCTTGGAAAAAAATGCCTGGCCCATTAAATACATGCCTAAGCGATGTGCTTTGGTTTGAACAGCTATAATATCTTTGCCTTCCAGATTGTAAGTGCCGCCAACCTGAACACCTTTATTTACGCCTAAAACTATTACACCGTCTATTAGGCGTTTGCCAGATAACTTATCCTTCGAAGGAGGTATGGCAAGAAATTCCTCGATTAGAAAGCCACCTGTCGCTTCCCAGTATTTTCGCGTTCGCCATGACTCGTGCTTACTCATTTAATGCCCTATAACAGTGTGTTTAATAAACCTTCCTGCCCGCTAAACACTTTAACTTTGATTTTATTAATTTAAGTTTGCACCATCATATCAGGTATTTACGAACGCTGATGAGACAGTCGTCATTGGAAGAGGCGGACCGTTTGTTCGCTTTTGTCTTTTATAGGGTTTGGCGTATTTAAGTTTTTCTTCTTTAAATCAATAGGCTACTTCCATCTTGCAGTCGAGAGTAAGACGGAAAAAGCAGAGCCTTTCATAAAACTGTAATAATAAACACAGCAACGTCCGCTTTGCCCCTGCGGATGGAGTGTGATTTTAATCGGTCTAGAATGTCTGCTTCTCACCAGAAGTTAATACTCATTTGTGTACAAGTGACATTTGGCGCGACTTGAGTAACCCTCTAACGATTAGAGTCCGTTCCAATAAAAACCCCTTAACATTGGCCTATCCTACTAGCGCTTAATCAAGCTTAAGAGAACGTAGCAACTCAATAAAATACCGGGTCGATTCCGGTAATGTTTGATTCAGGGTAACCGCATGCCAGGTACGCTTCATCCAGGGCATCGTGAGCGGACGGGAGATCAGATCGTATCGCTCCATCATATCTGCAACTGCCCATTCCGCCATGACACACACACCAAAATTGGCAGCGCTCCATGCGAGTACCGCTTCGGTCAGAGGCATATCGACAATGCGCTCCGGGGCAAACTCACTCTTGTAAAACAAGCCCTGCATTAAGCGCTTTTTTGCTACCGGACAAACCACAAGTGTTTCGCTCGAAAAGTCTTCTGCGCTTATTTGCTTCAGCTTGCTAAAGCGGTGCTCTGGATGGATATAGACCTTCAGTTCATCCTTGAACAAAGGGTAGCTTTGGTAGGGCGCTTTTGCACCCGACATACGAATGGCGACATCGACTTTCCCCTCACTCAATTCATCCAAAGGGTGCTCGGAAATAACCGGCACGACCTCAACGTCCACCAAGGGGTATCGCAGTTTCAGTTCAGGCAGAATCTTGGGCAGCCACATGAACGTCGTGTAGCACTCGGTAGCTACCCTGATTCGTCCTCGCTCACCTTTAGCGATACTTTTAAGATCCCGAGAAAGCCTCTCAATATGCGGCAACAATTCATTCGCTTCCTGCAAAAAGCGCTCTCCTGCAAAGGTAAGCACCAGTCCTCGGCCTTCCCGCATAAACAGCGCTTGCGCGCATTCTTGCTCCAGCTGTTTTAATTGATGACTCAAGGCCGACTGCGTCAAATGCAAATATGTCGCCGCAGCGGAGAGAGTGCCTTGTTCTGCGATCGCCTGCACCAGACGAAAATGTTTGAGTTCCAGACGCTGCATGAGATTCCTACAAAACCAGCTCATTAAATAATTTAATTAATATAGCAAAAACTATTCATTATATTAATTTATTTATACACCTTAGACTGCACTTCTCAATCAATTAGACACGCTAACCACACTCCAACAATCTGAACCATGAACAAAAAGGATGCTCTTTATGCAAACACTCTACTTCGCACCATTTTCATGCTCGCAGCTGATCCACATTGCTTTAAAGAAAACAGGAACACCCTTCCGTTTGGAAAAAATCGACATTCTAAAAGGTGAGCAATTTGAGCAGGATTATCTTGCAATCAATCCTCATGCTCGAGTTCCGGCATTGGTCACCGACGAAGGCGTGATTACCCAAGCCTGCGCCATTCTTTTGTATCTGGATGAGCAACATCCAGATGCCAGACTGCTCCCTCCCTTGAATGACCCGCGACGATACAAAGCCCTGACAGCGCTGTTTTTTATCGCGACGCAGGTGCAACCCTTGTTCAATATGATGTTTTATCCGGATCGCGTCAGCAGTGGCGGAATCAAGGATATTGCTTATAAAACCTTATCGCGCATTGATGATGCACTGAGCTATTTTGAGCAACAGTTGAGTGAGGCAAATTACCTTAGCGGCGACAGCTACTTTGCATGCGACTACTACCTGTTCGTTGTACTCAACTGGTTGAAAGCACTCAACAAAAACCTGGACGGCTATCCAAAGCTTCTAAGTTTTCAGGCAAAAATGGCAAGTTTGAAAGAGGTACGCGAAACGCTTGCCCATGAGTTACCGTTGCTGAGCAAATCTGCCTAAATTTCGCTCTTATGGCTTATAAACACCTATGGCATACTGGTCTTCATCAGAACTAAACGTTAATGAGAAGTGTGTATGCAAATCGACCTAACAGAAAAAAGCGGCCCTGAAATTTATCACCTGTTAACGCAGACTATCGTGCCACGCCCGATTGCCTGGATTCTGACTGAAAACAAAGACGACTCAGACGAGCCCTATAATCTGGCTCCCTTCTCTTTCTTCAATGCGATGGCCAGCGCGCCACCCACGCTGATCGTGTCGATTGGCAAAAAACCGAGTGGCGAAGAGAAAGACACCCGCGCCAACCTGACGGAAGGCGCGTCTTGTGTAGTGCATATTCCGCAGGTTTCGCAGATGCAGGCCGTATCCGACTCTTCTAAAACCATGGCCTATGGTGATTCTGAATTGAGTGTGCTCGACCTCGATACCTGCGCGTTTGAAGGTTTTGCTTTGCCGAGATTGGCAACCTGCCCTATCGCCTTCGGCTGCAAGGTCGCAAAGGTTGTTGAGTGGGGCCCAGCACCTCAAGCGCTGATCCTGCTGGAGATCAACACGGCGTTTATTGACGATGCGATTTGCTCACAGGACGCGAAAGGCCGGATGCGCATTGATGCGAAAAAGCTGAACCCGCTTGCCCGGCTTGGCGCCAATGAATATGCCGCTCTTGGAGAGGTGTTGGAACTAGCGCGCCCCGAATAATTTTTTAGCCACTCTCTAGCTAAACGTCAGTTAGTCGACAATGACGCGACGACCTCTCGCGCCAAACGCTCGCTGTAAGAGTGAACTTTCCAGTGCCCCGGGCTCCAGCCTTTCAGGAAGCGGTGAAAGTCAGTCCAGGCTACGCTATAGAGAGGCCGCCATGCAGCTTCAAGTGCTGTGAACTCAATTGGTTTTTGATAGTGATTAATTGCCGATGCGAGTGCCGCAAAGTAGACGTCTAGCAACTTTGCTTCGTGCTGCTCACACTGCCATTCATCGAGACAACTGCCAATAAAATACGCGACATCTTTCATGCCACAGCCCTGCCCGACATATTGGAAATCCACAGCAGCAACCGACTGATCATCCTCCGCAAAACAAAAGTTCGCGAGCTTGGCATCGCCATGCACGAGCGTTTGAAACGGGGCATCTTTCAGCTTTTGTTCAATCGCCGATGCGGCATGTTTCAGGGGCAGGTCATCAAGCACGTTTAACTCGTCAGGCCTCGTTTCCAAGTGCCAATAGGTTCCCGTGGGCCACAAGCCCTCGACCGGCTCATTCATAAAACGTACATGAAAGTGCGCCAGCCAGTTCAAACACAAGGCCATGTGTTTAAAGTCCACACTTTGGTAACGCAGCGAATAGCCTGTGTCATCGAGATCCTCCAGCACCATCACAAATTCATTACCATCGGATTGCGCAAGAAAGCACGTCGGCACCCGGCAATGTGCATCGCATAAACCGGCGTAATTAGAATACCAATGGCTCTCGACTTCGTAGGAGCGCACTTTACGCTGATGCGAACGATCTGTATTCCAGCCGCGAGGATGTGCCTGCTGATCAGGTAACTGCACATGTTTGATGATTACATTTTGCGATGCGCCATCACGCTTACCCGCAGAATCACCCTCAACACGATAACGCGCAATTTCCCCGTAACCACTCCAAAGGCTCTGGACGGTTTCTATTTTGGAAAGACCGCTTGCAGAAAGTGTCTTTAAAATTCGGGTTTCAAGATTCGCATTCATGGATAAGGGTCTTATCGCTTAGGCTGGGGTGATGGTTAAAAGGCCGATATAACATAGTATCCGGCTATTTGATCATTGAGTAAATGCGCCGCCCCGGCTTACACTGTTCGAATCCGTTAATTCACAAAATAAGAACATCGAGGGTTGTTTAAGAGATGAACAACATTTTCATCACCGGCGCCGCCATGGGCATCGGACAAGCCACTGCACAGTACTTTTACGCCAAAGGATGGTCCGTCGGAGTTGCCGATCTGGATCAGGAAAAGCTGGAAGAATTTGCGAAAGGCAAAGATGCCACCCGCTTACACATCTATGAATGTGATGTGACAGATAGCACCCAGGTTGCAGCATCGATCAAAGACTTTTGTGAGAAGCACAATAATGAACTGGAAGTGCTGGTGAACAACGCCGGTTGGTTGAAAGTTGGGGATTTTGAAGAGCTCGAGCTGGCCGACCATCACCGAACGGTCGACATTAACGTAAAAGGCGTTCTTAACTGTCTTTACGCCGCGTTCCCTTATCTTAAGAATGCAAAAGGTACCGCCATTAACCTGTCATCGGCGAGCTCAAATTATGGTGTTCCGCAATTATCGAGCTACTCGGCAACCAAGTTTGCAGTGAAAGCGATGACCGAAGCGTTGGAACTTGAATGGCAAAAATACGGCATCAAGGTGTGTGATGTGGTGCCGCCCTTTGTCGCGACGCACATGTTGAGTTCGCAGACAACACAGTCACGCGCCCTTAGCCGAATGGGTGCGAATCTGGTGGCGGGCGATGTCGTGCAAAGCATCGTCAAACAGGTTGAAGCGCCGACTCTGCATCGCCCTGTGGGCTGGCAATATTTTATCCTCCACCACCTCTCGACCGTTGCACCGGTCTTTTTACTGCGCGGAATTATGAAGTTTTTGAGCCGCTAGTGTGGATTGGATCTCCTTAAATCCTTTTACAAATTGCAAAGGTCACCTACTTTTAAAAGGTGGCCTTTGTCATAAAACCCGAATTCAAGGAGTTAACATGCACGCTATTCGATCAATGCGCTCAACAACCCTCCGTACACTTTGTATGCTGATGGTGCTCGCTTTTCTGCCAGTTTCAACGCTGCAAGCGGCGATGGTGGGAACAGACAAGCTCATTCAGGCTGAACAAGCCCAACTGGATAAATCTGAAATCCTCGACCATTTGCAAACTGAAGAAGCAAAAGACGCCCTGGCGACGCTTGGCGTGGATGCAAAAGATCTTGAGCAACGTGTCGCGCACATGACGCCGGAAGAGCTTTCCCAGTTCAATGCACAACTGAATGATATGCCAGCAGGTGGTTTGGGCATTGTCGGAGCAGTCATCTTTGTCTTAGTGCTATTGATCGTGCTTGATCTGCTAGGTGCTACAAATATCTTTCCATCTATCAAGCCCATCAACTAATTAATGCGACCATTCAAGGGTGCCGGAAATGCTCTGGCACCGCTTCTTTTCTTGTGTTTCTTCTCTTTTTCAGGCTGCGCTAATTATCAGCAAACGCGCGCGATTCTGAGTGCTGTTCCGGCAGACTTACCTGCCAGCCATCTTATTGAAAACGTACCCTTTGTTGCCCAGGAAGATTTCTTTTGCGGGCCATCAGCGATGAGCATGATGCTGCAAGCGCAAGGTTTGAAGCCTGATCTGGATGAACTGGTTTCGATGGTGTACGTACCTGAACGGCAGGGTAGTTTTCAAATCGAGCTAAAAGCCGCCGCACGACGCTATGACTTTCTCCCCTATGAACTGGAGCCAAAGCTGGAATCTGTCTTGCGGGAAGTTGCGGCCGGAAATCCGGTTCTGGTGCTGCAAAATCTCGGGCTCACTTTTAGCCCCACCTGGCACTATGCGGTTGTCATCGGCTACGATCTGATGGAAAAAGAAGTCATTCTGCACAGCGGCATGGAAGCAGAAACCCGCATGCTGCTAACCACCTTCGAACGTACCTGGATACATTACAGTTCAGCCTGGGCATTGACGATTCTGCCGCCAGATCATGTTCCGGTTACAGCCAATCCTTTTGCATTTCAAAAAGCACTGGAAGACCTAGTAAGCGTCGGACTTCCTCAAGCCGCGTTAACCGGCTATGCGGCAGCGCAAACCCGTTGGCCGGAAAATACCTTGCTTGACCTTGGCTTCGCGAATCTTTTATACCAGCAGAATGACTTTGCACTCTCAGCAGAACAGTTTTTAAGAGCGATAGAGCTGGAACCGGAGCATCTCCCGGCCTGGAACAATCTGGCCTATGCACTCTCAAGCCTTGGTTGTGAGAACGCCATAGATGCTGCTCAATGCGCTTTAAAACTGGCACCTGAAGCTGCAAGCGTGGAAGGCACCTTAAGCGATGTGCAAACGATGCTACAAAGTAAAAAATCCGCAGCGCATACCTGCCCAAGGCTCCCCCTCTGCCCTGTAAATTAAGGGTATACCTCAGCATCACTGATTATCAAAACCGGAACTTGTACTCCCGCGTACACTTTAAAACACAAGAGTTGTACCGTATGATTTTCGGCTACTACAACAACACCCAAAGCACTCCAAACACAGAGGTATTCCATGCAATTTTTTCGCTCGCTTAGCGCCCGGACTGTCCGTTCCCTTGTCGTACTTCTTTTACTGGCATTTACACCGGTAGCAAGCCTTAATGCCGCTATGATCGGAACCGACAGCTTGCTTGAGAACCAGCAGAACCAGATTGAACGTGACCAGATTATCGAACGTATCCAGGCTGAGGATGCTCAAAAACTGCTTGGTTCGATGGGCGTCGATGCAACGGAAATCGAAAAGCGAATTGCAAGCATGACGCCGGAAGAGCTTGCCCAGTTCAATGCCCAAATAGATGAACTGCCAGCAGGCGGTGTGGGAGTCTTTGGCCTGATCGTCTTCATCCTACTTCTGATGATCGTGCTTGATCTGCTTGGCGCAGTCGACTTCTTCCCAGCCATCAAAACGATTCATTACTGAGTTATTGCTTTCCTGTTCCTCGTGAGCGCCGGAATAAACCGGCGCCCCAAGCTCTGATCTGACTGCGTTTTATCCTTTAAGCATTGTGGGTAGCGATTACCGCTTTATCTACTATATTGCCTAGAAACACACCACCGCTCGGGGATTGATCAATATGAAAATTCTGAGCCCCTATATAAACCGGCTTTTCATCTTCTGTATTGTTTGTCTAATCATTACGAGCGCGCCAGGCCTCGCCTTTTCCCAGGAAAAAATCATCCTTGCTAGTGGCGAGTGGCTGCCGTTCCAATCAGAAAACTTGAAACATGGCGGAGTTGTTTCCCATGTAGTAACTGACGCATTCCGGAACGCGAATGTGGAAGTCGAACTAGTTTACCTTCCATGGAAACGTGCCTATGAAATGGCGAAACGCGGTGATCTTGCGGGAACCTTTGTCTGGTCTAAAAAACCGGATCGAATAAAGTATTTTCTTTTTAGTGACATTGTCGTTCAGGACTTGCCCGTGCTGTTCTATCGAAAAGAACATCCGGTTAAATGGACTCCCGGCGAATGGACAAGCCTGAAAGAAAAATCGATTGGAGCAACGATCGGCTATACCTATCTCGCCGATTTCCATAAGTATGAAGAAAGTGGTGAACTTAGCGTTCAAAGAGTTACTTCGGACGAACTCAACTTTCGCAAACTTATGATGGGGCGAATTGACGCTTTTCCTGCCAGTCTTGAAACCGGGTATGCGCTTCTGCAAACAATGTTCAGCCCAGAAGAAATTGAAAAGCTTACCTATGTACCACAAATGCCGCCCAATTATCAGCCAACAAGTTTTCATCTTTTACTCAGTAAAAACTTTCCTGACGCGGACACTCTAATCAAAAAATTCAATCAAGGACTTTCTGAGCTGAAACAAAGTGGCGACTACGACCAGTATCTCGAAGCGTCCCGCAACGGCTCATACAAATAAAAAATCTGCAGCCAATCACTCTTCTTACAAATTATAGCGGTATACTGAACCCGCTTTAGCAACCTGAGCTCAGTAACACGTGCGCCCATTTAAAACTGCCATTCTTATTCCGTTACTCGCTTTTTTTTCAGCCAGCCTAACAAGCGGCATTTGCTCTGCGAGCGAGGATGGTTCACCCCTTACCCCCGAATACTCCCAAGCATTTGCCAAAGCGCAGATTTCTGCAAACATGCAGTCGAATGATTTGAACGAGCTTTCCGGTCTAATCGCAAGCCACAGCAATCCCGGGCTGTACTGGGCGCACAACGATAGTGGTGACGCAGCGCGGATTTTTCTGATTGATCCAAACACAGGAGAGATCAAGCTTGAAGCCAGGCTCGACAAAGTTAATGCCGTTGACTTTGAAGACATCACGCTGCGCGTAGCTCAATCCGGAACTCACCTCATCATCGGTGATATTGGTGATAATCGAGGAGTACGCGACAGGCTTGCTTTATATCAAATCCGCGAGCCAAAGCTTGGCTCAAACAAACAGATAATTATTCCCGCCAGTGAAATCCAAACCATGCACATTCGTTATGAAGAAGGTGCACGGGATGCCGAAACGCTGATGAGCGACGCAGACGGAAGTTTGCTCATCATTAGCAAGCGCGAAGATTCAAATTACATTTACCAATTTGATTTTGAAGCCGGAAAAGACCGGCTCTTAACGGCTCTGGCTCGCATTAACATTAAAGACATTACTGCGGGAGACATTCACTCAAGTGGCGCGATTCTGTTGCGCAACTACGCCCAGATTTATTACTGGCCAGCACCAGATAAAAACTCTACCAAAAAAGCCGATTTCAGCATTATCGAGCGACTGAGCAAGGAAGCACCGCAACTGGTGATGACGGCGCCTGAACCTCAAGGCGAGGCCATCGCTTGGGGACTCGAAACAGGTTTCTACTCCATTCCTGAAAAGCCATTTTTCTTTGAACAAATGATTTTCTACTACCCTTCACAACCTTGATTGCGATTAAGCCGAATGCAAACCCTGCATGCTATAGTTTTGTTGTGAAACTAATGCGCAGAGAGCCATGATTGCATTTCAGATTGATCAAATTGCCGAGATCCGCCCCCAACACGATGCACTCAAAAGAGTCGACATCCCTTGCCCTGAACCAAAGGCAAACGAAGTTCTGATTCGAGTTGATTACTGCGGAGTTTGCCATACGGAACTGGATGAGATTGAGGGTCGGGCCCTGCCTCCCAATTTACCGGTGATTCCCGGGCATCAAGTGGTCGGTGAAGTCATTGCTTGTGGTGAACAAGCAGCGCCAGGTTTGCTGGGGGCGCGAGTCGGGGTAGCGTGGATTGGCTTGAGCTGCGGACACTGCAGTTATTGTCAGCATCAACACGAAAATCTCTGTCCGGATTATCAGGCCACGGGCAAAGACCTGAACGGCGGCTACGCCGAATTCATGGTTGCCAACGCTGAGTTTGTGATTGAAATTCCGCAACAGATCAAGAGTGAACATGCAGCCCCTCTGCTTTGCGCCGGAGCCATTGGCTACCGTTCGCTTTCCTTATGTGAGCTGAAGAACGGACAGAGCCTTGGGCTTACAGGCTTTGGTTCTTCCGGAAAAATCGCGCTTGCGCTTGCGCGCGCACTCTATCCGGATTCACCCGTCTTTGTGTTTGTACGCAGCGAAGCGGAAAGAAGCCTTGCTCTTCAGGCCGGTGCGAGCTGGAGTGGCGACACATCAGAGCAACCACCGCAACTGCTTGATGCGGTTATTGATACGACACCGGTCTGGACACCGATCGTCAGAGCACTTGAGTCTTTGGCTCCGAACGGCAGACTTGTGGTCAACGCGATTAGCAAACTGGATGTTGATCAGGAGGTCTTGCTTGGCCTCAATTTCAAACAACATCTATGGCAGGAGAAGTCATTAAAATCGGTCGCAAATGTCACTCGCGAAGACGTGCGAGTCTGCCTGCAACAGATTTTTTTTTTTTATTTTAGGGCGTCGATCGAGATCTACACGTTTGAGCAGGCAAATCAGGCTC
>DAITOW010000086.1:0-10311 GCA_036833965.1 Oleiphilaceae bacterium | reverse complement strand
GTTTAAGAAGGTTGATGTAATCCTCTCTCCGACGCTTAATCATGCACCACCGCCTCTTGGCTATCTGAGCCCTGAAGTTCCCTTTGAAACCCTTTTTGAACGCTTGCGTAACTACGTTGGCTTTACACCACTCGCAAATGTTTCCGGAGCCCCCGCAATCTCATTGCCATTGGCTCGCAGTCGGGAAGATCTTCCGATCGGCCTACAGTTTATGGCGAACATCGGACGTGAAGACTTGTTACTTGGATTGGCTTTTGAGCTGGAGCAAAGTATCGGCTGGCAACATCTCGATGCTATTCAGTAGTGTTTAATGTAAGGTCCTAACGCTCTCGCAAGGCTGATAAAGGGTTGTTTGCCTTTAGCGCTGCGGCGTCTAAACTTGGTCGAAAAGTAGTTTTAAGAACTTATGCGCCAATTTATTTTTATCCTCGCTCTGTTGTTTTCTGCTGTCTCTTCAGCGCAGCCTAAAATTATCTGGTTTAGCACCATTCAGGAAGACCTGTCCGATAAGTCGGGGTTTTGGTCACGCGTACATGACCTTATCGTCGCTGCTGCAGCCGATCTCGATGTGGATTTCAAAGTCTACTACGCTGAAGAAAGCTATATTCGGCTGCTTGAACAAGTAGACTCTGTACTCTCCGATCCGAAGCAGCGTCCTGACGGAATGATCTTTCACAACTATAAACAAACAGGTGGGCGACTCCTTGCCAAGGCAGAGCAATACGGCGTGAAATCACTGATATTTAACGCAGGCTTTCCTGATGACGATGATGAAACCTTGCGCCCCCGAGAGAAGTACAAGCATTGGGTTGGCGAGATTTTACCCGATGATAATTTCGCCGGAGCTGAGCTTCTGGCTCAGCTTTTCAAGGCGGCAACTAAGTTGAACAAATACTCTGAAGCTTCCACGATTCAAGCCCTTGCATTGGAGGGGAACCTTTCATCTGGCGCCTACATCGCCAGAAAGAGCGGTTTCCAGCAACAGCTAGGCGCGCTACCCTCAGTATCATTCACACAATTTGTCCCGGCCGAATGGTCTCGAGAAGCGGCAAGCCGGAAGTTTGATACTATCTTTCGTCGATATCCTGATTTGGGAATCATTTGGGCGGCCAACGATAATATGGCACTGGGGATTCTCGATGCGGCCGCGCAGTCCAACGGCCCTAAGGCAAATGAAGATTTTGTGGTTGGCGGTATAGATTGGTTACCTGAATCTTTTCAGTCAGTGGAAGATGGGCGAATGGCGGTAACGATAGGCGGCCATTTTGTTGAAGGTATGTGGGCCCTGATTCTTCTTTATGATTACCTAAACGGCTATGACTTTGCGGAAGCTCATGGAACATCTTTAAGAACGCAGATGTCAGCGGTGACTAAAGCCTTATTGAGTGAGTATGGTGACGTCGCGCAAAAGCTTGATCCTGAACGACTATCGATCTTTGACTTCCGACCACTGTCTCGCACACATGGCTTGGTTGGTCAGCAGTATGATTTTGATATTGGACGCTTCATCGGTGCGTTATAGTATTTAATGCATTCTATCTTTATCACAAAAGACGCTGATTGATTCGTGCGTCTCCTAAATGCTTGCGATCGTTGACCGAAAAAGAGCCGTGGCGACGAATACACTTCCCGACTGAGTGAAAATCTACTTATCAATGGTGTACGAAGTACATGCTGAGCATGGAGGGTTGCAACCTGATGCAGAAGGGTCGCATTGGCCAATAAGGTTCTTAAAAGCTTCGAGTTCCAGCGGTTTGCTAAACAGGTAGCCCTGGTAGGCTTGGCAGCCTAGCGACTCCAGAATATTTTTTTGCTCAACTGTTTCTACTCCTTCAGCTATTACATGCATATTCAGGCTTGCACCAAGCGCGATGATCGACTTAACGACTGATATACCCGAGTCTCCCGAGGCTAATTCATCAATAAAAGCCTTGTCTATCTTGAGTTGGTTAATAGGCAAATCCTTGAGATAAGACAATGAACAATAGCCGGTGCCGAAATCATCGATACTAAATTGGATGCCATGTTCTCGTAAGCTGTGCATTTTCTTGATGGTTGCTTCTCTCTGTTGCAGCAACATCGTTTCGGTAATTTCCAGGCATATTTGCCTCGGGTCCACCGAATGCTTGGCAAGCGTAGCCAATATAAAGTCTACAAAATTGTTTTGGTGAAACTGTCTTACTGAAATATTGATGCCTATCTTCAACGCACGATGTTTATTGCCCTGAAGTTGGCTCGAGATATAGCCGCAGGCTTTGTCAAAAACAAATTCTCCCAAGCGCACAATTTGACCGGTTTCCTCCGCGATAGGAATAAATTCGTTAGGTGCGATTACTCCCATTTCCTTATCCGTCCAACGCGCGAGCACCTCTGCGCCAACAATGCCCTCTTGGTTGAAGACTTGCGGCTGCAACTTAATACAAATGGCGGAGTTCAGAATTGCGGCGTTCAGGGCCGTCTCGATATTAAGCGAACGATTCAGCTCTTGTTGCATTTGCTTGTTGAAAAAGCCGATCGTTCCGCGAACGGTTTTCTTAGCGTGGTACATTGCCATGTCGGCTTCTTTGAGAAGGTCGTCCATAGAACGTTGCGCGCCATTAAACAATGTTATGCCAATACTGACAGTACAGATAAACTCCCTGCCAGAAAGGGAAAACGGCTCATGAAATAACTTAAGAATCTTATCGGCCGTCTGTTTGACAACCGAATTTGCATTGTCTTCGCTCTCTGCGACATTTCGCATGAGTATTACAAATTCATCGCCGCCATATCGGGATACAAAACAAGATTGCGACAGGATGCTATTAAGTTTGGCGACTACATTTCGCAGGAACTCGTCACCTGCCCAGTGCCCCTCCGAATCATTGATCTTCTTGAAGTTATCTATATCCATGAAGAGTAACGCGCTGTAGAAATGGCTTTCTGCGGCGGAGTTAATTTGTTTGGATAAAGCATCCTTTAACGAAGTCCGGTTTGGAATACCTGTTACCTGGTCAAAAAATGCAAGCTTCCTTACCTCTTCTTCTTTACGTACCTGCTCGGTGATATCGATATTGATACCAATCACTTTTATGGGGGTATTGTTCTGGTCAACTACCTTTTGAGCTGTGCCCAACAAGTGTCTTACTTCGCCATCGGGACGCACCACTCTAAATTCTGTTTCCCTACTACCATGACTGGCCACTGCAGCCCAAAAGCCCTCCCTTACCGTTGCATGATCATCAGGGTGGATGCATTCTTGCCATAATTCATAAGAAGGAATTGCCTCGGAAGGGTTCAATCCGTAGATAATGTACATCCAGTGATTCCAAATAAGGGTGCTCTTATCTAGCTGGTATTCCCATATCCCCAATTTGCCCGAGTCGAGTGCCAGTTCGAGACGGCTTTGGCTGGTAAGCAATTCAGTGTCGGCAACAAACTGCTCGTGATAGATGCAAACAAATAACTCGTTTGACTGGGTGATCGGCTCAGCCCGAATCTGAAACCACCGTTTTTCGCATGGAGATGGGCAAGGGTACTCGAGCATAAATCCCGAAGAACCCTGGTTCAGAATAGAATTAAGAGAGTTACGCACCACACCGGCATATGGGTCGCCGGCTTTTTCAGATGCATCACAGATGTCTAGATAATTGGCACCCAGCCACGTTTTGCCTAACGCGCCATTGTCATCAGCGAATTGCTTCCACTTTTTATTGACGTAAACGATTTGGCCTGACGAATCGAGGATGCAGACGTTCCCGCTGCAATTATAAAGCGCGTCTTCGAGAATCTTGGAACCCGTTTCCCTATTATCCATGAGGGTCGGCCCTTACGCCTGCTGGAGTGAGTTAAGTATAAGCGCAGATACAATCCTTTGATAGACTAATATCCAAGGTTTACTTTTGAGTCATTCATCGGCAGCCAGCGTTCAAAACAATCGGTTTTCAGGAAAACACCTGCTCCATCGCTTCTACGCTCTCAATCACTTTTTCAACTTTCTTGAAATAAGCGATGTGGTAAACCGCTTCACCCTCATGCACCAATGGAATATTTTGTTTACCGATGATCACCCCTGTATCAGTAGCGACAATTTTAGCCTCTACGACACCGAACGGATTCTTAATCGACGCAAGAACGTCGCCATCGTTTACCTGATCGCCCAAATTTTTGTGGTGCACCACAAAGCCACTCTCGGGCGCCCTCACCCAATTGCTGTCCTGAGCAATATAAGGCAGGGTTTTCGCTTTGGCCCTTTTGGTTCGCGATGCAGGGAGCATTTTTAATGTCCTGAGCACGTTAAATATTCCGCGAACACCGGCTTTGATTGAGACCTCGTCAAAGCGAAGCGCCTCGCCGGCCTCATAAAGCAGGATTCGTACACCATGCGCAACAGCGGCTTCCCTCAAAGAGCCATCCCTTAGATCAGAGTTCATGATAACTGGCACATTGAAAGACTTTGCCATCTCGAGGGTTTCTTCGTCTTGCAGGTTGGCGCGAATCTGGGGAAGATTGCTGCGATGAATGGCTCCGGTATGAAGGTCAATGCCGTAATCGCATTTTTTCACGATCTCGTCGAAGAAGGTGTGGGCAACCCGAGCTGCCAGCGAACCGCGCTTGGTTCCGGGGAAACAGCGATTAAGATCTCGCCTGTCAGGCATGTAACGAGTCTGGTTGAGAACGCCATAGGCATTTACAAAGGGAACACAGATGAGGGTTCCCTTGATACTTTTGATGCTGGCGTGACTAATGATCCTGCTAATGATCTCGACGCCGTTTAGCTCGTCACCATGGATTGCAGCACTGATGAACATTGTTGGCCCTTTTGCACGGCCGCGTCTGACGAAAACCGGGATTTTGATATCGCTGGATGTATAGAGACTTACAAGAGGCAATTCCAGTTTGTAGCTCTTACCCTTCTCTATTTTTTGATTTGCAATCACGAGGTCGTCCAACGCTTATACTCCTTATTTACGAATATCGAAAAATTCGCGGGTTCTTAACAAACAAACGACGCTTTTGGGAAGCCCTTACTGTGCGAGGCCTAGAGATGGCTCGAGTCCGGCGAGTGGATGGTATACCAGTATCTGATGCACGCAAAGATGTGATTTGGTGTTTTTGTAGCCGAGCTTGGGAACAAGTCTTTCTCATCACCCTACAGATACGCAGAAATTGTCAGCGAATCTACAAAGGTAGATTATTCTTCTAATAGCGGGAATAATTATACGTTCTCTGCATTCTTGCTAAAGTCCGTTTTGCAAGGGCTCTAGTTGTTTTCCAAAGTACAAGGAACTTTGTATGAAATTGGCAATCCTTTCATGTGGTCCAAAGTCGTATAGCACGCAACGTCTGAAAGAAGCTGCGTTGCAACGCGGCCACAGGGTTAAGGTTCTTAATACGCTAAAATTTGCGATTGATCTTGACCAGGGCAACCCGGATTTGTACTACCGTCAAAAGCAATTGAGCCACTACGATGCTGTGCTGCCACGAATTGGCGCTTCGATTACCTATTTCGGAACTGCGGTCGTCCGTCAGTTTCAGGAAATGGACGTGTTTTGCGCAAACACTGCGCACGGCATTAACAATTCACGAGACAAATTGCGTAGCTTGCAATTATTAAGTCGACACCACATCGGCATCCCCAGAACGACCTTCGTTCGAGACAAGAAAGATGTTTTGCCTGCCATAGAGCGTGTTGGCGGCGCCCCGGTCATTATTAAATTAATCGAAGGAACACAAGGTATTGGTGTGTTATTGGCCGACACAGTGAATATGGCGGAATCAATTATTGAGCTGTTGCAAAGCCAGAAGCAAAACGTGCTGATTCAAAAGTTTGTCGCCGAAAGTAAAGGCAAGGATATTCGTGCGATTGTCGTTGGCGACCGGGTTGTTGCTGCGATGCGGCGCGTGGCTCAGGGTCAGGAGTTTAGAAGTAACGTGCACCGTGGCGGCCGGGCAGAAGCTGTCGAGTTGTCAGAGGAATACATCGAAACAGCAGTCCGTGCTGCGCAAATAATGGGGCTAAGCGTTGCAGGTGTAGATATGCTTGAAAGCAAGACAGGCCCTCAGATTATGGAGGTTAACTCTTCCCCTGGCCTGGAAGGTATTGAGACCTGCACGGGACTGGATGTTGCCGGCGCGATCGTCGATTATATTGCCGCACAGGTGGACTTCCCCGAGATTGATGTGAGGCAGCGGCTGACGGTTAGTCGTGGTTATGGTGTAGGCGAAATATACGTCCCTGAATGCTCAAAATTTGTCGGGAAGACGATTCTCGAAACGCAACTTCAGGAACAGGATGTCAACGTATTAACGCTTTACCGCGGGGCAAAAGTAATACCTAACCCCAGGAAAGACCGAATACTTGAAGCCGAAGACAAGTTATTATGCTTCGGGCGGATGGAAGCCATGCGCGGAATGGTGCCGATCAAAGAACGCAGGCGTCGTCGTCCAACGATCGGGGATTTGCCTGAGAGTGCATCCGACTTGTCGCACGAACACAACGAAAAAGATTAGCATTGACGCCATCAACCACTGAGACACCCCACAAAGTGCTTCTCGGTGTTTGCAATGGCGCGATAAAAAGAAAACGCATAAACACAATAATAATGAACTTGAGAAACAAGACACTCGCATTTCAAACACTGGCCTTATGTTTACTGCTTGCGGGCTGTGCGAGTAAGTTTGATCGAACAAATATTCAGCCTGGCGATCGGGTCGAAGGGCCTGCTGTTTCCATCGTGGTGCCCACGAACAAGCCCTGGTTTGCAGTGGACTACGGAACCGGTAGTCGTATTCGTTTGAGCCAACTGAATTTCGACGATCGCTATACCATCACGGTTGGGGTTAACAGAGGGCCACGTCAAGGAATGTTTGAAGATGCGAAGGCGCATTTACAGGCATTATTGAAGGCCAAGCGCGAAGAAGAAATTCCTGAAGGCGTCATTTTGCACGATCATAAAGAATGGGCAGAGCCGACTTATGGCGAGCTTTGTGTTGCGTACTCTTCTCATCGCGAAGACTGGCGCGGGCGCAATAATGCTGGCCCTGCTCTGGTTGATGAAGTTGGGTTGGTGTGCCCGCATCGCCATTTGCAAAACGTTCTTGTAACAGTCGATATTGAGCGACGCTATGAAGTAGATGGTCCAAGAGTGGATATGGCAGCTCTTGCACAGGCGCTTTTCGCTTCAATTGAGCACGCAGGTGACGATTAGTACATTCGGCTCTCAAATGCTTTTCATTAGCGATCGCCACCGTATAATGCCTTGCCATCACTGCTGTATTTTTTAGCCGGATTTCACCTTTATGCGACATCTTTTGAATATTCTCAACTCAACATTTGCGTCAACGGTTCGCGGATGGCGTGGCACATCATGCACGCGCGACCATCTTCAACCAGAAGGATTGCTTTATCTGTTTGACCGCGAAGGAGACGCGGAATGTCGTTTGGTGAGAGAAGCATTAACCGGTCTCAATCTTGATGTGATGATTATGCCCTGCCCGATTGGTGGCCGTAACATCAAGCAGCTCGAAAGCGATTCAGGCTCCAGTTCGGTACCTGCACTGTTTGATTCGAATACCGAAGAACGCTACGTAGGCGCTCCGCAAATTATTAATCATCTATACGAATGCTACAAAGGTACTCCGGTGCCTGAAAGTGTTCGCCTTTCAGCCAAAAAGTTGGCCCTATCCCGCATTAGCTCAATTATTCGCCTAAATGCTGGCATCAAAGCAAAGGAGTCAGTGCCTCCCACTCAGCCTCTGGTTCTGTATAGCTTTGAATCAAGTCCATTCTCGAGGGTTGTGCGTGAACTGTTGTGTGAACTTGAGCTGCCCTACTTTTTGATTAACCTTGGCAAGCAACAGCGCGCGGATATGGGGCCTGCAAAATTGAGACTGAACATAGGCCCTTATTCGCCGGTTAAAAACTCAAAGCGGGAAGCGTTTTTTCAGCGGCATGGCAATGTTCAAGTGCCTTATCTGGAAGACCCGAATACTGGCGCGTCACTTTTTGAATCCGATGCAATTCTTGCTTACTTAAAACGGGAGTATGCAAGGTAAGGTTGTTGTCAGTTTCAGTGTTCTATTAGACGACCCGGTAGATCGCTCTGGCGATTACATTATTCAGACTCAGGATATATCAAGGTATTAATGACAGCCTTATCATCAGATAAACAATTCTTCCCGGAAACTGCCGATAAGGCTGCACGTGTATCCTGTATTAAGGAAGGGCTGCCCTATTTTCTTTCACAGTTGCTGGGCAACGGTGCAGACAAGCAATTTACGGTTGTTATCGCGCGCGACACCCAGCAGGCCAACCTGCTTGTCAAATCACTTGAGTTCTTCCTCGGTAAAGACCGGAAGCACCCGGTGTTTTTGCTGCCTGATTGGGAGACTTTGCCATACGACAGTTTTTCTCCCCACGAAGACATCGTTTCTGAAAGGTTAAAGACCTTATCTGCGCTCAAAAGCATGAAGTGCGGATGCCTCGTCATCCCGGTTTCTACGCTCATTCAGCGTTTGCCTCCTACTGAATTTATAACGGCAAACACACTGGCAGTGAAACTGGGTGAGCGGTTTGATACGGAATCTTACCGGCGTGCACTTGAACAGGTGGGTTACCGTATTGTGGATACGGTGTATCAGCACGGAGAATACGCCGTTCGCGGTTCTATCTTTGATGTTTTCCCGATGGGATCGTCAGAGCCCATTCGTATAGAGCTCTTCGATGATGAAATAGAAAGCCTTCGCAGTTTTGATCCGGAAACGCAGCGGTCAAAAGAGAAGCACAAACAGATCTCTCTATTGCCCGGTTTTGAGTTTCCCTGGGACAAGGCGTCACGGCTAGCATTTCGTAATCGATGGCTGGAAGTGTTCGACGAGCGAAGTTTTAATGCGCCAATCCTTCGCGACATCAAAGATGGTATTAAACCTCACGGTATAGAGTACTACTCACCATTGTTCTTCGAAGAGATGGCATCGCTCTTTGATTATGTCCCGCCAGAAGCAAGGATCGTTTTTGACTCTTCACTTAATCAAACGCTTGAGCACGTATGGTCGGAGATTAACGAGCGTTATGAGGATCACCGGCATGACATTCAACGGCCAATTTTAAAACCAAGTTCACTCTTCCTTGGTGCTGAAGAGTGTTTTGCGCATCTGAACACGCATTTGCGCCTTGAATTGGATATGGAATCCAAACGTGATGGACATGGTTTTGAAGCCCCGTTTAGTAAGTTACCGGATGTATCGATTGATGATCGCCTGGACATTCCAGCGCTGCGCATCAAGGAGTTTGTCGACGCTTTTGATGGGCAGGTCGTCATTGTTGCCGAGAGTGCAGGACGGCGCGAGTCTATCCAGGACTTGCTGAAAGACCACCAGATTCCTTTCGTTACAATACAAGATTGGCAGCCCTCCTCCGTTTCATCTGACAAGCCCGAGATAAGCATTACCGTTGGTGCATTGGAAAACGGCTTTATTGAAACTGACATCAATCTTGCTGTGATTACGGAAACAGAGTTGTTTGGCCAGCGTGTACGCCAAACAAGACGTCGTGCTGCTAATACTGAAAGTCATGACAATTTTATAAAAAGCCTGACAGAACTACGGATAGGTGCGCCGGTCGTGCACATCGATCATGGTGTTGGTCGCTATAGAGGTTTGGAGACGATCAGCGTTGATGGAATGACCGATGAGTTTCTAACACTCGAATACGAGGGCGGATCAAAGCTTTATGTTCCGATCTCCTCACTCAACTTAATCTCCAGATATAGTGGAACAGACGAGTCTCTGGCGCCATTACATCGTCTCGGCACCGAGCGCTGGAGCGCTGCAAAACAAAAAGCGCTCGAGAAAATTCGTGATACAGCAGCAGAACTGCTGGAAGTATATGCAAAACGGGCTGCAAAAGAGGGCTTTAAGTACGATTATCCGGGGCAGGCATATAGAGCGTTTTGCGCTGGATTTCCATTTGAGGAGACTCCGGATCAGGCAACAACCATCAACGCTGTAGTGCAGGATATGACGCGCGCGCAGCCAATGGATCGTTTGGTTTGTGGTGACGTAGGCTTTGGCAAAACAGAGGTCGCGATGCGTGCCGCCTTCATCGCAAGTTACTCCAGTAAGCAGGTCGCGGTTCTTGTGCCGACAACCCTGCTCGTTCAACAACATTATCAGAGCTTTCGTGACCGTTTTGCAGATTCCCCGATTAATATTGAACTGATTTCCAGGTTTAAAACCGGCAAAGAGCAGGACAAAATCCTCAAGCGTGTTGCTGATGGCGAAGTCGATATTCTTGTTGGCACGCATAAATTGATTCAGGGAAGCATAAAG
>DAITOW010000085.1:0-10451 GCA_036833965.1 Oleiphilaceae bacterium | reverse complement strand
GCTTGGCCAATCGCGCGGTAAGGCTTTTCAGCTCGCTATTGGTTTCGCAAAGCTCCACTTCCGTTGACGGGTTAGATGCACTTGGAATACACAGAGCGTCTTCATGATATGGGCTATTGGAGATCAGTTGATTTGCCAACAGTGCAACTTGATGCCCGTACCGGAAGCTGGTGCTGAGATTCAGCGCCCGAGTATCCGGGAACTCTTGGGCAAAGCCGCTCAACATGTATTGAGGTTTGGCACCGCGGAATTCATAAATGGTTTGGTCGGGGTCGCCGACGATCGTAATGTGCGCTCTGTTACCTGCAATCAGGGTTAGCAAGGCATGCTGGATATCGTTGGTATCCTGATACTCATCGACCAGAATCAGATCCATTTTGTTCGCAACCTGAGCTTGCAACTCGGGTTGGTGCAAGAGTGCCTGCACCGGATCGTAAAGCATGTCCGCATAGCTGATACGACGGCTCTGTTTGCGCCACTCTTCAAAGCGTTCAAACAATAAGGGTAGGAAGGAGAACTTCTGATCAAGCTTGCTGGCTTTGAAAAAGCTGAATGGGTCGTCCAATTGGCTTTTACATTGATCAATGAAGCGGGCAGCGACATCCAGATATTCTTTTTTGTAGCGCTTGAACTCCGTATGCTGCTCCGGGCTTAAAGCCTGTGGCGCCAGCTGCAGCAAGTGAAATTGTTGCTCACGCTCGCTAAGAATCGAGCCTTGATAGGCGGGTAAAGCGCCAAGCCCGATGAAACGCTGATACAAGCGAAAACCCATTGCATGGAAGGTGCGTACTTCCGGAACGACACTGGAGCCGCCCACCAATGCTTGCAGTTTGCTTTGAAAATCAAGCTGGGCACTCTTGTTGAACATCAATACCAGAATACGGCGCGGTTCGAGCCCGTTTTGCAATAGATGCTGAATACGATAGGCGAGCGTGGTGGTTTTACCGCTACCAGCAACCGCACGAATCACATAATGCCCAACCGGAGCATTGACGATCGAGAGTTGTTCTTCTGTGAGAGTAAGACTTGGCATTGGGGTTTGACTACTTGTTTCGGCTATCAGGCCAAGTTATTTGCTTGTGTTTTTTCAGCTGAGCAAACACACTTAGCGTTTAAGGATAAACGCAGTTTGCATACGGGATTATGATACGGCTAATCATACTATTAAGTGGCTTGTTGTTGATAGCAGCATGCGCCTCAAATGGGCAGCAGCCACCTCCGGATTTTCGCATTAATGTCGCTCAACAAGAGCTTGGCGCTCCTTCTGAGTTGATGCAGGCGGTTGCTGAGGGTAACGAAGAAGCGTTGCGAACGAGTCTGCTTGCCGGAGATTCGGTAAATGCTGTTTATCAGGGTGAAACCCCGTTAAGAATTGCTCTGCAGGAAGGTCGTGGCCGTTTTGTGCGGATTTTATTGCGAGCGGGAGCGGTGCCCAACTGGAACTTACAGCCCGACCAGGCGAGCTTGTTGATGCTCGCTAGCCGCAAAGGGATGAATACCGAGGTTGTGGAGTTTATTCAGCAAGGTCAGGATATTAATTATGCGAATCGTCAGGGCTGGAGCGCTTTGGCCGAGGCCGCCCTGAACGGGCATCTCACTACCGCAAATATCTTGATTGATGCGGGCGCAGATGTGGATGTTTATCCTGATGGAGAGTCTTTGTTGATGAGGCTGGTTGCTGACAACAATATGTTGATCGTCAAGCCAATGTTAGAAGCCGGCGCAGACGTGAACTTTGTTTCGGATTCCGGACGATCGGCCTTGAGCATTGCGCGTGAAAACCAGTTCCATGAACTGGATTTGATGCTTGTTCAGGCGGGCGCGCGATTGTGACAGCGATCGGCATTGAGTAAACTTTGACAAGCGATATTAATAACAACGATTACAAACAATACTGATTACAACATTGGGATGAATCATGCCGCAAAACACGCCGAACCGTAAAAAATTGGCGGTAGGCTCTCTGCCTCCGCAGAAAGACGATTATTCACAATACGAAGAGACCAAAATACTCTGGGGGCGTCTAGCGCTCATGTTTGGTGGAGTGTTTGTGCTGGCCTTTGCAGGATTGCATGCCTTGTTCAGTCCGGTTTCGGATGAGCGTGTGGTCAGTGTGATGGAACAGCGTCGTATGGCGGAACAAGAGCTGCTGCAATCGCAAAAGGCACCGCAAGAAAATGCTGTCGTCGCTTCGGTACAAGAGGTTGCGCGTCTCGACGAAGAGGAGACTGAAGACCCCGTCAGTGAACCACAAAACCTGCTCGCAAACGCCGCGCTTGAAACAACGCCCTCAACGCGTGCAGCTTCGCTCAAGATCAACCAGGCTGTTGAACCTTCTTCGGCTGTGACCACATTGCACCCTGCAATTCGCGCGGCAACGCTGGCAAGCGATGTGGATGCGCAGCGTCAGCCTCGTGATGTTCTCGGCTATGAAGTTTTTATGAATGGCGAAGACATTATCAAGGTCGTATTACATACCGAGCTACAAAATCTTCAGGGCGTCACGCTCTACCACGAATGGCATCGCGGCGATAAGCGCTATGCGCGAGTGAAGATTCCGGTGAATGCTGAGCAGCAAGGCAGTTATTCCAGCAAATTTATTAATAAGCAGATGACTGGAGAGTGGAGTGTACAAGTGCGTGATGAGCAGGGGGCTCTCTACGCAATGGCGAACTTCAGGGTGATTCGCTAACAGTGCTTTTTACCTTGAAAAAACTGATCGGCGGACTGTTAATGCCGATCCCGGCGGTGCTGTTTTTTTTACTTTTGAGCGCATTCCTTTTCTATAAAAAGTTAAAAACACTGGCTTATGCGGTTTTGGTTTTTGCTGCACTGTCTCTCTATTTGCTCTCGGTAAAACCGGTCGCGGATGCCATCGCATCTCCTTTGGAGTTTTATCATCCCAGGTATGCAGATCAGGTCGTCTCCTATGTTGTGGTTTTGGGATCGGGTCATGACACGGATAAACGAATACCGATATTAAGCCAGCTTAGCCGGACGGGTCTGTCACGGCTGACTGCCGGCATTCAGGTCTACAGGCAAAACCCGGGCGCAAAGTTGTTGTTGTCCGGATACGGAGGCTACGACCCACGAACACACGCCGAGGTCGCCGCAGAGGTGGCACAGATTCTGGGCGTTGATCCACAGGATATTCTGTTAGCGCCTGATGCGCGTGACACGCGGGAAGAAGCGCAGGCTTGGGCGGCATTGCTGGAGTCCGAGCCTTTCGCGCTGGTAACCTCTGCTCTGCATATGAAGCGAGCGATGGCTATTTTCACGCAAGAGGGTCTTTCCCCTGTTGCGGCTCCGGCAAACTACGAAACCGCTGGACAGCGTCCAACGTACTGGAGGGACTGGTTGCCTCGGGCCCGTAATCTTGAGCTAAGCGAAGCAGCATGGCATGAGTATCTGGGTATCGCATGGGCGCAACTAAAGTTGTTGGCAAATGAGTAATTCGGCAAAGGGGATGAATAATGGCCTTCAAGGGCTTTAAAGACTTTTCGCACAAGCAGTCAGACAAGCTAGGCATCTTGCTGGTAAACCTTGGTACGCCAGAGGCTCCGACCGCAAAAGCCCTGAGAACCTATCTTGCAGAATTTCTGTCTGACCCGCGGGTTGTGGAAATTCCGCGTTTGCTCTGGATGTGTATTCTGCGCGGGATTATTTTGCGGGTTAGACCCCAAAAATCCGCTGCTGCTTACGCCGAAGTCTGGACCGAGCAGGGCTCGCCATTGATGCTTCATGCGCTTGATCAAACGCAGGCGATCCGAGACCGTATGCGCGCGGAGTATGGGCAGCATATTCAGGTAGAGTTGGCGATGCGCTATGGCCAGCCAAGCGTTAGTGGCGTGTTGGATGACATGCTTCGCGATGGTTGCAGAAAACTGATCGTGTTACCGATGTATCCGCAATATTCAGGTAGTACCACCGGCTCTGTATTTGATGCTGTCGCGGCCGACTTTACGGGGCGACGCTGGCTGCCACATCTCCGTTACATCGGCAGCTATTATACGCATCCTGCCTACATTGAAGCGCTTGCAAAAAGTGTCGAGCAACACTGGGATGCGCATGGACGAGCGGACAAGTTGGTGCTCTCCTATCATGGCGTGCCGCAGCACTTTCTATTACAAGGTGATCCTTATCATTGTCAGTGTCATGTGACGACCCGTTTGTTGGCAGAGCGACTTGGGCTCGGTGTGGAAGAGTACATGACCTGCTTTCAGTCGCGTTTTGGCAAGGCTGAATGGCTCAAACCCTATCTTGATAAAACGATGCAGGCTCTTCCCGGGCAAGGCGTAAAATCTGTACAGGTGATTTGCCCCGGGTTCTCTGCGGACTGCCTTGAAACACTGGAAGAGATCGCCGGTGAGAACAGGGAGTATTTTATGGAAGCGGGCGGCGAGCGCTTTGAATATATTCCTGCGCTCAACTCACGGCCGGAACACATCGATGCGCTGATATCGATTCTGCGTGAGGAAGCGGGGACTTGGCTGGAAGACGGTGCTTTCTCAATAGAGAATACCGATCGTCAAGTACGCTACGATGCGCATTCCTATAATAAGCTGGAAAACAAGTCATAGAAGAAGAGCAAAAAGTAATTTCAGGAGTTTAAATCGAGATGAAAAGAATAATTACGTTGGCGGCAAACCTGGGGCTAATGATGTTTGCGAGCACTGTTTTAGCTCAACCAAAGGTGAGTGAGGCATGGATTCGTTTGATGCCGCCAAACGTAACAATGACCGCCGCCTACGCCACAATTTCCTCAGATTCGGCAGACATGCTGGTCTCTGTCAGCTCAGACATAGCAGGCAAAGCAGAGATTCATGAGACAAGCATGGAAAATGGCATGATGAATATGCGTCCGATTGAGGCGGTAGACATCGAGGTTGGCTCGGTGGTCGAGCTTAAACCACAGGGCAAGCACATCATGTTGATCGACCTGACGCGATCGCTAGAAGAAGGCGAGCAAGTGGATCTGGAGCTTGAGTTTACCGAGAGTGGCAAGCAAAGTGTCAGCTTTACCGTTCGCAAGCCCTAGGCAAAATGGAACACGCCCCTCTTAGTTATCGAGCCGTTACACTTGATGATGCCAACGTCATCAGCGCGATCTACAACCACTATATTGATCAGACCATCATTACCTTTGAAGAAGCTCCGGTCAGCGCCAATGACATCGCCCAACGGATAGAGAAGATTGTCGCGCTCGGACTTCCCTGGTTTGTAGCCGAGTTGGATGGTCAGGTGATCGGCTATGCCTATGCGGCTCCATGGAGAGAGCGCTCAGCCTACCGTCATTCGGTTGAGGTCAGTGTTTATCTGGAACACAGTATCACCGTGCGGGGTGCCGGCTCTCTTTTATACCAAGCTTTGTTTGATGCTCTCAAAAGCTCCAATGTTCACGTTGCATTGGCGGGCATTGCCTTGCCCAATGAGCGTAGTATTGCCCTGCATGAGAAATTCAAAATGGAGAAGGTTGCTCATCTGAAAGAGGTTGGACGAAAGTTCGGCCAGTGGATTGATGTTGGCTACTGGCAACGCACGTTCTGAGCCTTGTCTATCGTCTGAGTTGGCGTTCGGCTGAGATTGAGTTTGGCCTTGACCAATTCTTTCAGCACGGTCCGTTTGATCGCTTTGTTGCTGAGCTCAGGCACTGACCACCACCAACCATCATCAAGCATTTGTTTGCCTGCGGCCACCATGCGCTTTATTACAGTTTGAAATTCTTCATCGCTATAATCGTGGCTGAAGATAAAGCGTCCGGTTCCTATCCAGGGTAAGAGGAGGTTCTGGGCGCGCAAGTAGTACTGATACATCCAATTAAAACGACTCGCCTGGATGTAATACGGAACAAAAACCGAGGCCATATTGGCAACCCTAACCGGAATGCCTTGTTCTGCAAGCGCCTCGTTCATTATGCGTGCTCGCGTATTCCATTGTTTGTCCAGTCGCTCTGGCTCGATAAGGTATTCCGGTCGTTCGATACGCTTCAGGAACGCATGCATTGTGCCCATCACCAGCGGGTGGGAGTTGAAAGTACCCCGAGCGAAGCATACGTCCGTTGGCCGGTCCTCGCGGTAGCGCTTCATAAGGCTGGCCTTCCCGCAAACGACGCCAACCGGCAGGCCGCCTCCGAGGGTTTTGCCGTAAGTAACCATGTCGGCTTTAACATCAAAGTATTCCTGAGCGCCTCCCCGGCCGAGTCGAAATCCGAGAAATACCTCATCCATAATCATCACAATGCCCTTTTCTGAACACACATTGCGAAGCTCTTTTAGCCAGAGTGAATACGCGGCTTTGTCAAAATGCGCTCGTCGGTCGCTTGCAACGAGCATGGCATCGCTAGAGCTACTTCCATTTGGGTTGAGCGCTTGTAAGGGGTTAACAAGCACACAGGCAATGTCGTTGCGTTTTCTGAGGACTCGCAGGGTGTCTTGCGACATTTCTTTTAAGGTATAAACGTCGTTTACCTTTCGAGGATTGCCGATACCAGGCTGCACGCCATCCCACCATCCATGATAGGCACCACAAAAGACGACAGTGCGTTGTTTTCTGGTGTGATAGTGCGCAAGACGAACGGCCTGCATCACGGCTTCTGTGCCCGACATATGGAAGGAAACCTCGTCCATGCCGGATATTTCGCGCAGCTTGTTCACGTTGTCTGCTACCAAAGAGTGATATGGGCCGAGCACCGG
Organism: Oleiphilaceae bacterium; assembly: GCA_036833965.1. Classification (GTDB taxonomy): domain Bacteria; phylum Pseudomonadota; class Gammaproteobacteria; order Pseudomonadales; family Oleiphilaceae; genus PZPK01. Next base: position 3,759 of record DAITOW010000085.1, on the reverse strand, counting down.
GCCGAGGTCTTTGGTGCTTTCAATACCTTCTTCGATACATTCCTTGTAAAAATCATGACCGTAGAGGTTTACCCCGTATGCTCCAGTAAGATCATAGGACCAGTTTCCATCCAGATCACGAAGCTGTGTGCCTGAACTCGTATCAAAGATAAGGCCAAGGTTCAGCTCGCGGCTGACATAATCACGAAACTGGAACGGCACTCGATATTGGTTCGTAAAATCAACATCTGAAAGTTTACCTTGCAGGGCTTTGCTCGCATCAATGGACTTCGGTGCGGCTGAATTTAGTTGCGCCTTGAGCCTGTTAATGCCGGTCTTGCGCGTGAGTACGACTTCGTCCGGAGCTCCGTCACAGCTGAATATCTGATCAGCTGAGTAAGAATAGAAAGGCAAAAGTCGTGCAACCCGCTTGGACATTTTGGAGTGTCCGCGCAAGGAAGGGTGTTTGGCGATAGAAAGCTGCAGACGCCGATAAATCCGAAAGCCGAGGTAAATGCAAAAAAAGGCAATGATCAGAAGAATGCTTGGGTCACGTTGAACTAGTTCTTGAAATTGATTCATTGGCATTTGGTATTACTCTGCTCGGTTCTCGGGTTTATGCTTTTTTACTTGGTCGCATTGAGCTCGTGCTCATCCACTTCGTGCCTAGTATGTGTCATGGGATCCATTAACTCGCCTTTCATCAGGTAAAGAGGAGACTTCATATAAATTTTGAAATCATGGAAAGGGTCGGTGAGAATCTTCAAGCACCAAGCAAGGCCGGTTTTGACATCACGAATAAAAAACAGGTGAATTGTTCGGAACAACAATGCGGTTACACCAAGCACTAGCCATGCGATGGCCATATTGTTCAAAAATCCGTTGAAATCGGAGTAGGCCTGCATAGTGCCGAAAAGCGTTGGATCAAAAATCAGTACGACCGGAATAGCTGCCCAAATAGCATGAAGAACGCGCTTGCGGTTAAGGTTGTAGCCGACCTTGATCTCTTCTTTATACTCATGCGTTGCTTTATTGATATGGTCATAGTCGCGAGGCTCGAAAAAGAAGTGCCCACTTTGTCGAGACACCATACCAATCCCCCAGCCAATCAGGGCGGCGACGCCGGGGTTGATAAACAGCATAACGTAGGCCGTTAGAAAGCTGATTGAACTTAGGAAATGCAGTGATTGGTTAATTCGGCTTTGATGATAGTAACGATGATCATCCCACCGTAATTCGTTTAGTTCAGCGAGGAAGGAGGCGACGACACCTTCTGACGGACTATCTTGAAATGCTTTCATAGCGATGAACCTTTCTGTTGTTGATGATTGATTTGGTTTGGCCGCATCAGGGCCTGCCCCATGCGAATAATGAGTCCTTCCTTGATCAGGGGCATAAAAGAGAAATGTTTGCTGGTTAGCAGCACAATGGTAGAGCCATGTTCGAAATGCCCCATGTGTTCCCCGCGCTTAAATGACCGCAGGTGTTCAATTTCGTTGGGGCCTTTGTATGAGAGCGAGAGCGGGTAGTCGAGTCCATCGAAACGCATGCTTGCGACGAGCACTGCAGCGACGGGAACCATTAATAAATGCGCATTGCTGTCCAGCGGCTTGAGCTCGATCAGAGCTCTTTCATTGCGGCAAAAAAGCTTTCCGACGCGCTTTAAAGTCGGCGGATTTACATTCCATGTGTCACCTGAAATATAGTGAAGTTTCTGACAGCGCCCTTCAACCGGTGCGTGCATATGATGGTACATGCTGGATTTCAGTCGCAGGGTAATAAACTTGCCATCGCGATAGGGTTCAAGATCAACAGCGCCTTGAGTGAGGTCTTGAAGAGAATAGGGCATACCTTTAATTTGAAGTGCTTCTAAATTTCGGATATTGCCGTGTGCACCGATTACTGCATCGCATGGGCTGACTAGCAGCTTGTCATCTTGCTCAAGAGGTCGAGCATCGTGTTTCAGCCGGCGGGTAAAGCACTCATGGATGCTATTGAAATTGCTTTTTTCAGCTTCATGCAAGCGCATATCATCACTGAATAGTTGCCAAATCCGGATGGCGAATCTGGCAAAATATTTGTTCTCTACTTTACTTATTCGCCCCATTAATCGCGTACAAGTGTGGCGAGGGATAAGATTTGTGAGTAGAAAATTGAGTGTCTCCCACAATGAGAACTCTCGCTGTAATTTTAAGTTATTTATTTCGTCTTGCATCGACTTACCTTAGATTGGACATAAGACAAACAAATGACCAATTTGCTACAAAATGATGACGCTGCGCGCCGATGTTAGGGCTTGCTTGATCTAGACAAACAGGGCCAGACTTGCATGCCCAGCCAAACCAAGCGTAAGCCCAAGGATTGCGCCGACCAGTACGTCGCTCGGATAATGAAGTCCGAGTACAGGGCGTGATAGGGCGATCAAGGCGGTAAAACACCAAAGCGGCGCACTTAGTGCGGGATAGGACAAGCAAATGATGGTTGTAAAACTGACAGCATGAAGTGTGTGCCCGGATGGGAAACTGTAGCGGTCGAGCGTTGCGCATACCTGAAAAATATGAAGATACGAAATGTACGGACGTTCGCGTACCCATGTTTTCTTCAAGGTCTTGTAAATCACCACGCCGATTAACCCGGTTATGATATACACAGCCAATACGGGAAGCGCTTGCATGCCGTCAATGTAAAGTAACGAAAGGCCGGCCGCATACCAGAATGCGCCATTGCCCAATCGGCTGACGATGGTGAAGAACAATCCGACAAACGGGCTCTTGCAGAAAGCATTCAGCGTTCTACAGAGACGTATATCAACCGCGAGGGCTTTCTGGCTTAAAGTTGATGTTCGTTCTATTTGCATGATATGACCTATCGATTGCAGGGTGCACGCTTAGTAATATTGAGCAGAACTTCTGGACGATGTCATTCCAGCTTAAGTTCATGGATATTCTGTGAGAGGCGGATGAAATATTTGCTCTTAGTTGTCGTTTTTCGTAAGCCGTGATGGCGTTTTCGATAAATGCCTCATCGTCACCAAGATCTGCCAGAAAGCCTGATTGATAATGTCTCAGGTGCTCGCCAGCTGCTGCGGCATCAAAGGCACAAATGCAGCAACCGCTGACCATTGCCTCCGTAATAACGTTGCCGAACGTATCGGTCTTGCTGGGAAACAAAAAGATATCCCCCGAGGCGTAATGCGAAGCCAATTCCTCCCCACGTTTAACACCGGCGAATATGAGACCAGGGTGTGTTTTCGCAAGTTGAGGCTTTAAGGGGCCATCACCGACCAACACAAATTTTGCTTTTGGGTAACGATTGGTCACTGTTTCGTAGGTGCGGGCAAGCAGATCAAGGTTCTTCTCAGCAGCGATTCTTCCAACGTAAAGGAATACCGCGTCTTCTTCCTTGACGTCCCATGACGCACGCAATTCTTGAGAGCGCTTTTCGCGCGAGAAAAGTGTGTGATCGATCCCTCTGGAAACGATGGTAATATTTTTATAGCCATGTCGTTCCAGAAAAAGTTTCTGTTGCATTGTGGGAACTAAAGTACCCGCACTTGAGTTATGAAACCAACGAAGATATCTGGTAATCAGCGACTCAAGAAATCCAAAGTTGTAAAACCTAGAGTAACTTTGAAAATTGGTATGAAAGCCTGTAATCGCATTGATGCCAAGCACCTTCGAGGCTTTAAGTGCTGTATACCCAAGAGGGCCTTCGGTTGCGATATAGATAGAATCCGGATTGATTTTTCTGATCGTGGCCGTCATCCACGAGGTTCTGGTA
>DAITOW010000084.1:0-10462 GCA_036833965.1 Oleiphilaceae bacterium | reverse complement strand
GAAAGCAACACGCGTTTAAATTGAATTTTTAAAGCGCGCCCAATCAAACGCCGGGCCAGGGTCGGTCTTGCGCTCTGGCGCAATATCACAATGTCCGACGATCTGCTCAACATTTATGTCGGGATACGCTTTCATCAAGGTTTGAGTCAAATCAATGAGAGCCTGATACTGCTCGCCCGTATAGGGTTCGGAATCCTGCCCCTCCAGCTCAATCCCGATGGAGAAATCATTGCAGTTTTCCCTTCCGCAAAAGTTTGAAGCACCGGCATGCCAGGCACGATCAAGACAGGAGACAAACTGGGTAATTGCCCCATCGCGGGCTATCAGGAAATGCGCAGACACCTGCAAATCCCGAATTTCTTCAAAATATGGGTCAAAAGACGGATCAATACGATTCTGAAAAAACGCCTCAATGTGCCCCCCGCCGTAGCAGCCGGGCGGCAGACTAATGCTATGGATAACCAGAAGGCTAGGAGCCTCACCTTCCGGTCTTTGATTATGGTTTGGAGAGGGACAACGGGTAGCTTCGCTCAACCAGCCATCAGTGATAATCATGAATTTTCAAGTCCGGCTTTGTGCAGGTAAACCTAGCATACCTTAAGACCGAAGATTGGTGATAATCGACTCTAGAGCGCGATCAAATAGCAAACCATCGTTCAACACCTGCAAGTGACCAGAACGCACATCCTGCGCTAGCTCCAGTCGGTTCTTCTCAACAACTTTTACACCCGCCCGGTTAACAAAAATATGCTTTCCGGTTGATCTAATCACCGCAGCGAGTTTACAGCGCTCACCACCCTTGTCGGCACCAAACTCAAACCAACAGCCGACAACAAAGCGATCAACCTGCTGCAGAAACGGACTGTCTTCCGCTATTTCTGCATTTTCGGTTTTTGATTGCTCTTCAACCAGTACGATACTTTCCTGCTTTTTGGGGAGCTTTTCATTTTGTGTTTGAATACGCGACTGCTTCTCATCTGCCTGCTCACATGCCTCTTGTAACTGCTTGAAGTCTTCTTCCAATTCCAGAGTGGAACGAACCAAGTCGCTCACAGCATCATTTTGAGCCGACACGCTCTCATCAATTCCAACGCGGTCTTGCTCACTAACCCTGCTCAGATTTTCCGCCGTTTCCTGCAAATCAACCTGTTGCTGCAGCGCCTGAAGGGACAACACGTGCTGCTCCTCAAGTTGTTTCAACAAACGTTTCGCAAGCGTCTCGTCAATTGCAACCTCTTCAAAACCAGCCCGAATCTTACCAACAAGGTTTGGGATCATTTGCAGGAGTTTCGCCCTCGCTTCAGGCTCTTTTGGATCAGGGCATAACGACCATACAAGCTGCTTAACGATCTCAGACGCCTGCTTCCAGGCATCACTATCCTGTCCTTCTCTCAGGTACTTGAAGACGAGGACATTACTCCATGCATCTCTGAGTAGCTCAATTCCCATATCGGGAACGGCACGCCCCGAGATCACTTCATTGATCAGGGTCTGAGCTGCACGTCGTGCCTCAACAGCGGCCGCCTTGCCTTTTTCCGAGTCGCGTGTGCGCTGCTCAACGAGCAAGCCTCGACGGCGCTCCGAATCAACGAACGAGTTGAAATCTTCAAGCAACTCCTGAAACATCGAAACATTGTCATCGAAGCCTTCCGTTACTTGCTCAACAATGCTTTCCAGTTTTTCCTTGTAGATATCACGACGGCCATTGCGCGGAGGAGTCCAGCCAATTGCAGACGAGGCTATTTGATTCAAAAGCTTGCGAGCAGGATGACCACCTTTACTGAAAAAGGTCTTATCGATCAAGGCAACCTTAAGTAATGGAATTTGTAAGCGGGAAATCGTCGCTTTCATCTCTGCTTGCAACTGACGATCTTCAAGGATGAACTCGAACAGCATGGAAATAAGGTTAATCACATCAGCATCAACCTCATTACACACTTTACCCTGCTCAGTGCCACCCAGTCGCGCTGCCAGCAAGGCCTGAAAATCAATGAGCTGGTTGGACGTAGAGTAATTCTGCACTGCCGCAGCCCCATTACTCTGAAAGAGACTAAGCGTATTCAAAATATCCTGGTGCGGTATCACTTTAACCCCCGCTGGACTTTGCGAGTTTCCTGCCGTCTGTGAAGGCTGTCCTTCCGGATGCAATAGCTGACGCAAAGCGTTCAAATCAAAACCAATGCCCTCGTTCTTGCCAGAAGCAGTGTCAGAGCTTTCTGCAGTCTCTGCCTCGTTTGACTTATCATCAGCGGACTTCGTCTTGCTTCGCGCTGGTTTATAATCCGGCATAACGCCCGCATCGGCGAGAATGCCGTTAAAATCTTCATATACCTTGGGCATTTCAGCGAGAACGTATCGTTCGAACAATTTAAAAACAATGATCTTGGCCTTGATGTCCGCTTCCAGACTCATACAGCCATCAATAAAACCTCGACACAAATACTCTGGCGAAACAGGGATGTCTTTATCAGCAATCGCTTCATTCTTCAGCATATGACTCACGCGCGTCTTAAATGCTGCAAACGAATCTGCTGCACTGCCATATAGTCTCTGCACCATGCCCTCAACCGCGACTTCATATTCAAGATCTTCCTCGGCCACCAAGCTGAGTTTATCTATGTCATCAATGTCATCGGATGAATGCGCAGAAGATGCTGCGTTACCATTAGAGGTCTCTGCAAACGAACGAAGTACTGGACCCAGTGTCGCTATGAGTATCGTCTTTTTCTGTAAGCGCAACTCTCGCATTGCTTCAAAATAAGTGGCCTGATCGGAACCTGCCTTATCCACCATTGCAAACAAGGCGTCATCAGCGTTATTGAACAGATCGATCATCAAAGCCCGAATTCGATCCTTGGCATGATCTCGAAGCTTAATAAACTCGCTGGGCAGAGGGCGGGATGCTTGTCCCTGAGGAGCTTGTACCCCATGTATTCCAATTACTTTTGCGGTGGCCATAATGATTCCAAGAAGATGTGCTTGTCTGAAGTATAGGTCGAAAAACCGAAATCAGGCGTCAATTTTTAAGCGCTTTTCTGAAGTATATGGCGTCATTTTATTATCGCCTGTCACAATTTGTTGCAAAGCGAATTGGTTCACATAAAGCCTTCGGGCTCTGCGTTAGACAGTTGCTGTGTGGTTTCCGGGCGGAACCGGTATTAGAGAGGAAGAATCAATACTAAAGGTGCAATAACACCGATATCAAGAAAACAGAATCAAAAACCATATTTGAATGCGGTCTTTGCAAGAAAAAGCGAACAACTACAGTCATTTGGCATTTGGACGCTAAAGACCGTCTACTTCGCACAAGGTAACTTTCAAAACACTATCGGAGAGCCAAAGACTTCAGGTTATCAAAGGATACTCTGCAACGGATTCCCCCCGGCAAAGCCCCGTCGTTATTGTTCATCTTCAACCGCACGCCAAACATACCGCTCGCAGCATCAAAAACACTATCAACAATCGCAATCTCCGCTTCATGAGCACCCAAATCGCCTTCAGGCACCACAGTGCCGGTCATTCCGACCTGAAGTCTGCCATAAGCGCCAAGCGGCAAACTCACTTCAATTAAAAGCGGATCTATTTGCGCAAGCTTGAGAATAGGTTTTGGCCCGGATCCGGACTCTGCCAAGTCTCCCGGATTCAACATCCGGTCGACAACTATCCCGTCGAAAGGACTTACTAGAGTGCGTTGATTGAGCTGATTCAATGCATGGGCATAATCATGCTTCGCCAGTTGCTGCGCCTCCAGCGCATCAAGCAACTCAGCCTCAGCTACGAGTTTTTCCGCTTGCGCTTCATCCGCCTGCTGATCAGATATCAGGTTTTTCCTACCTAACTCTTCCACTCTTTGCAGCTTTTTATTTGCAAAGTCTAAACGGCTTCTTGAAGACGCAATACGGCCATCCATACGCGTTCTATATTCTGCAATTCTGGCAGCAGATTGCTGGACACTCGATTCAAGAACGACAAGCACTTCTCCTTTCTTGATACGGTCGCCCCTGCTGACCAAAATACGATCGATCAATCCGTCTGTCGGGCTTCGCAGCTCTACTGTTTGATTAGGTACAATGAGACATTCAAAAGATTCCTGACCCTCCGCTGCCTGAAGAGTCAGGGAAACACCTAATCCTGCAGCACCGACCAACACACCAATAAAGCGACAGAAAAAACTCATGCAGAAATTACTCACTCCCCTCTCCCCGAAAACGCAAGCACCTTGCTTAGTTGTTTATCCTGTTTCATTGTTTGGCCCCGTATCTGTTTGCTTTTTAATTCAGAAGAAAACTGCGCCACAGATTTCAATAGCCAGAGCAGCGGACGGGAGAACCCCGCACCGCGCTGCATAAGCTTGCCCGCCAGCGCAACTAACTTTGGGGCATAAGTAGTAAAAATATCATCTTCTAACGAAACGATAACCTCGCAACTGCCCGGATCGCCTTGCCGCGCACAACGACCAAAAAGTTGCCGATCAACCCGCTTCGAATCATGAAACTCCGTCAGGATGACATGCAATCCACCCTTTTCTCTAACGCCGGGATCAAGCTCTATATCCGTTCCCCTGCCAGCAATATTAGTGGCTACTGTAACCCTTCCCGCTTCTCCGGCACTTGCGATGATTTGAGCCTCAATTTCGTCTTGCTTTGCATTTAATAAGGCATGCTCTATTTGTCTGTTGTTCAATACACTACTGAGCGCCTCGGAAGCTCTAACCGACCTTGTACCAATCAATACTGGCCGACCATTGAGCAGGGCTAACTTCTCTGCCGCATCGGCCACAGCTTCCCATTTGAGATGCTCAGTTGGATAAAGTCGTGACGGCATAATTTTCCGCTTCGAGGGCCTATTCAAAGGAACACTCCGAACCCCCAGCTTGTAAGTTGACTTGATCTCACGCTCAACTTCTTTTGCTGTGCCAGTCATACCTCCAAGCCTAAGATAACGACGAAAAAGCCTTTGATAGGTTATACGCGCAAGCGTTTCGGTCTTAGAGCTTAATTCGCAGCCTTCCTTCGCCTCAATGAACTGATGCAACCCGCGCTCCCAAGAGCGATCAGGCATCACTCGCCCGGTTGACTCATCAACGATCTGAATCTGTCCATCGATAACAACATACTGCTGATCCTTCTTGTAAAGAAACAATGCGTTGATCGCCTGAGTTACAAACTCTTCCCTGGCTCGTATTGAGCTCCAGACCCGAATTTCTCCCAGCTCTTTCGCAAACTCCTCAATCTTTTGTTTTCCTGATTCCAGCAGAGTGACTCTTCGTAACTTTAGATCTATCTCGAAATCTTCTTCAGGCTTGAGAGCTTTAGCCACCTCAAGCGCATCTTGATAATCCTCATTTTCGCCACCTTTATTCGTAGCAGAAGAAAGAATCAAAGGCGTACTCGCCTCATCGATAAACACGCTATCAGCTTCATCGACGACAGCAAAAAATAAGCCTCGCAATACCAGCTCTTCTTCCCGCACGTAATCGCCACGAATCTTTTCCAACGCCAAGTGCAAACGGCTATTGCGATGACCAAGCGCAACACCGTCCTTCAAATAATCGAATGCGATTTCCTTGTTGGTGCAGTAAGTCACTGAACACGCATAGGCTTCTCGTCGCTCATGCTTTGTCATTCCCTGCACAACCACACCAACACTCAAACCCAGGTATTCGTAGAGAGGCTTCATAATTTCGGCATCACGCTTAGCCAAATAGTCATTCACCGTAATGACATGCGCCGGATAACCAGCCAGCCCAACAACGCATGCAGGAAGCGTTGCTGCGAGCGTTTTCCCCTCGCCTGTCGCCATTTCGGCCAGCTCACCATTGAGCAAAGCCCAACCGGCAATCAATTGCGAATCATAATGTCGCTTACCCAAAGACCGCCAGGCAGCTTCTCGTATCAGTGCAAAACACTCGGATACAACTGCAAGCTTGAACCCATCCCTTCTGAGGCGCCCACGCATTTGTCTGGCTGCACGCTTCAACTCGACATCATCCATATTCTCGACGTAATCCGAGTACTCGTGAACCATTCTGGCGATGCGATAAGTGTTAAAACCCGTATGCTTGATCCTGGAATTGACGGATGAAAACACAAAAGAAAGTAGCAATTCGGAAAAGCGGTCATACCACTTTAAAGTAACTTCAGCTCTTTCCGGATACGGCTTGTTGGAAGCAAAATGCGCGTCATACGAAAAAATATTCATCTTCATAATCTGATCACACGCTGAATTGAGACAAGAAAAGCAAACGAATGCTGCGATACCATTGCATTGCCAATGGCTCTTTTTCATGATTAAACCGCACGTAAACACGCTCTCCCCAAAACACCTGCTCAGTTTGTTTATCAAGTTCAATATCGAACTCAAACATTCTCTGCATTGTTTTCGCGCCGCTTTGATCTCTGGGGTCAACAGAAATCAAGCCCCCACCTTCGGTAGATAAAACCTTGCTCGGCAAATAATCTCTAGCGGCAGGAGAAAATCGAATTATCTTGCCTGTCGAAACAAAATCCCTGCGATGTACATGTCGCACTGCAACTTCATCAGTCGCGATTCGAATCATATCAACCAGATTTTGATCAACTACCACGCGTGCCAGAGGCTGCCCTTTTTCAACCACATAACCAAGCAGAGCTCCCTTGGCAAAGAAGCGGCCACGAATGTTCGCGGCTTCAGGCAGTACAAAAACGCCATCCGCACCCGCCTTTACCGAAAGCCCTTCCAATCTCTCTCTGGCGCGCTCAAGCGCCGCCCGTTCTGCTGCTAACTGCTCCCGCACTACACTTGCACGAGATTGATCCCTTACGAACTCTGCGCTGTATAGCGCCTCTAATTCTCTCACTCTGGCTGCGCTTAGCTGCACTTGCGCTTCCAACTCGGCATCATGAAGCTTCAGCAATACCTGCCCCTTTTGAACTCGTTGCCCTGGATCAACGCCTAACTCATATACGAAGCCATCGGCACTTGCTCTCACAATCGCTTCGTCGGCGAACCAAATAACGCCTTCGGCATTCGAACGAAACGGCATGGGAATCAAACACAGAAAAATAAGCAGTCCCGCCAGAAATGCCGTCGACACAGAAACGGCACGCGCTCTTTTGAAGGTAAGTGCCGGGCTAGAAAACAGGTATTTCAGCCCTTTAAATACTGGCAAACCTATCATCGTTACAATCGCCCACATAGCAAGCAATATCCCGACGACCAAAAACTGGGTTGCAACAAATAAGGCGATCGCGATTGTGACAAAGACCCGATACAAGCTGGATGCGGGCCCGTAAAACAAAAACCAGGCTTTTTCCCCTTTTTTATCTGTCGGCGCCTCGGCATCACGAACCCCCGAAACATATCGCCTAAACAGGTATTCCCAATAACGGGTAGCGCGACCTGCGAGATTTGGAATTTCGATCAAGTCCGTCAAAATATAGTAAGCGTCGTAACGGAGTAATGGATTGCCATTGAACAACAGTGTTGTGACACCTGCGATCATCATCACATTAAACATAACAGCGCGCAGAAGACCTGGTTCCAAAATCAACCAAAGATAAAAAGCGATGGCAGCAATAAACAGCTCAACAATCATGCCCGCCGCGCCCACAACAGCGCGTGAATACTTGGACTTGAACGCATTTGCGGCTGAGGCTTCAACATAAGGGACTGGCATCAATACCAATAGCATGACGCCCATATCATGAACCTCACCTCCCCCGGCCTTCGTCGCGGAGCCATGTCCAAGCTCATGCAGGGCTTTTATAACCGGAAACACAAGCCACATGATAAATATGTTATCCAGCGCTAGCATGCGATCCGAAAAGTTATTCGTGAGTTCCTGCCAGTGGGGCGGAATCATCACTAGCGCCGGGATGACGATAATCAGCCAAAGCAAAGCCCCCCACCAACTCCAAATCATTTTCGAAAATGTGTTGATTCGATTTAAGAAAGCGTCTGGGTCCCACAGAGGAATCCTGACAGCCAAAGGATTCATATAACTGCGCCGACTTTGCGCTTTTGCCTCTCGCTGTCCTCGCTCAAACGCTTCGCTCGCATCCGGACTAATATCGCTTTGAAGCAAGTCTGAAGAGTGAAGCTGGCCTAAAAGATTGATAATGTCATCTTGTGAAGGAGCATCTTCTTTCAACCGCTTATTGGTCATTTCCCATAACTGCTCGACGGTTCGACGACCGTTCATGGAGGCGATAAAGGATCGCGCAGCAGGTGAAAATCGATGAACGCGGTTGGAGGCGGGATCCTGAAGTAAATACCATACTTCTCCCCGGTAGCGATGACGATGGAGCTTCGCGTGCGGTCTTAATACAGGCTTTAGTGACGCAACTCTGTACCAGGAGCTACTGAGCAAGGGCGCATTCATAGAAGGCCTCTTGCCAGATCACCCAGACTCATGGCATCCACTCCCAAGCCCAAAGACGGAACCAGTCAACCAGTCGATGAGTAAAGATCCAGATAAGTTTTCTTTCTCCGACCTCGACCTTTCCTACCCCTTCCATTCCCGGCCTCAGGCGCTCGCTCGGATGCGCAATCTCAGCCTCCACCCGAAAGAAGTTTTTGCCTTCACCCGAAGTGGACACCGGGGTAATTTGTTTAACCGAAAAAGCCATCAGATCGTAGGGGATCCCGGATAAAGCGAGGTTTCCGGTTTGACCAACGCGCACTTCAGAAATGTCACGTTCATCAACATTCAAAATAACACGATAGGAATCCAGAGGCGCAATCTCAAACAGAACCTTCCCCTGCTCTACAGGCGAGCCCAATAGCTGGCTCAAGTCTCCCGAAACAACGATTCCATCAAAAGGCGCGGTTAAAACCGCTCGAGCCAATTTGTCTTCCGCGAGAGATAACTGGGCTTGCGCTTGATCCATCTGAGCCTGAGCAATGGTCATCGCAGGGCGATCCCGTACCGCCAAAGCCTGCCGAAAACGTCTTTCGGCCTGCTCTCTCTCAGAAGCCCAGCGAATCATATCGAGGCGCAGATCTTTATCGTCTAGCCGACACAACTCCTGCCCCGCTCTCACTGTATCTCCGGCACGCACGCCTGCGTCAGAGATATATCCGTCAAAAGGCGCTGTCGCTGCGCGCTGAACTGACCCTTCAAGCGAAGCATCTGCTGATATGCGGTATTCCATGTCAACGACACTGAAAAAAACAATGAGCGCTGTAATCGAGAACATCAACAATTTGGCGCCCGCTTTATGCGGACCAAAAAGCGCCTCAGCGCCATTACGCAGGGATTCGCGAAGGCGACTGAACCAACCCCGCTCATTCCGAAGCTTGAGCCACAGAACCGGCCCTAACAGCAAACCTGAGGTTTTGCAGACACTAACCTCTTCTTCGCTAAACGCTTCGCCTTGCGTTCTCTCAAGAGTGATCACACCGATCACATGCGATTCTGAAATCAATGGGACCGAACAGATCGCCTTGTCTTTAAGCTCTTCAGCCAGTTCCGCGTGAGCGATAAGCCCTAACTCATCATCCCCCTTCACAGGAAAAACGATCTCTGTATCCAGGTCCAGAACTTCATCCATTGCATCACTAATGCAACGAACCAAATCTGTCTTACGATCAAACCTTGCAGTATTGGATATTGCTTTAATCTCAACAGAGCCACGCTCTTCAAAGCCAATACTTACGCGATCGCATTGCATCCGAGCCGCTAACTCATTTGCTGCAGCAAGCGCAGCAGCGCCAAAGCTGGACTCTTTCAAAGCTGTAGCGGCAAGATCCGTAGCAATCGAAAGTCGCTCGAGATCGGCCTGTCTATTCTCCAACTCTTGCTGACGATATTTATCAACTAACCATGCACTTCCCCAGTGCAACGTGCGCAAGGCAGCTTGCAATTCTTCTTCGCTAGGGTTCGTGATATCAAGTATGACAGCGCCATGCAACGAGCCCGAGACTTCAATTGGATAACCTACAAATGCGGATCGGGGAATCGTTGAAGAATCAGCTCTGTTTTTGCGACGCTCAATGGTGATTGGTCTCGCTTGCTGAGAAGGTGATGGCGAGCGTCGATCGCGCAGAACCTTTTCAACAATGCCTTTGCGCTCTTTTAGCGCTTTCTCTGCCGCAGTACCTAAATACTGCATATCGCGCGACACATCGGGCCAGACCGCAGCAGCACTAAACGCACCATTTTCATCAGGCCCCAGTACTAATAAAGCACCGCTGACCCGGCTAATTTGCGGACATAGAATCGCTAGCCAACTGGAGAAAAAGTATGCGCTATTTGTGGGCGCGGTAAACTCTGCCCAGGCACTTTGCTCTGCTTGAGACGCGCTTTCGCTTATCTGGGAGTATGCTGATCCACTGCTCAATGAAAGATCCAACTAACTAACAACGCACTTTTAAAGTTCGTGACAACCTAACTAGCTTGTACAGCATCTAACCAAAGGGAATTCCAGACTCCGCCCAAGTATAGATATAGTGAGTGTCACCGTACCTGAAGGTGTTATAT
>DAITOW010000083.1:1477-10478 GCA_036833965.1 Oleiphilaceae bacterium | reverse complement strand
ATTGGTACGACCGAGTGGATTCGAACCACCGACCCCCACCATGTCAAGGTGGTGCTCTAACCAACTGAGCTACGGTCGTATCTTAAACTGGTTTCTCGTCACGAGAACGGCGCGTAATGTAACAAAGCGGCCTCTTCCATGCAACGAATTTTTCGCATCAAACCTTGTAAAAATCGCGATACCATTCAACGAAGTTCGCCACACCTTGCTCAAGCGGCGTTGACGGTTTGTAATCAACGTCTTTAATCAATGCATCAACATCAGCATAGGTCGCAAGAACATCGCCAGGCTGCATTGGTAGCAGATTTTTATCAGCCTTCTTGCCAACGTTTTCTTCAATCAACTCAATATAGCGCAGCAACTCACAAGGGTTGTTACTGCCGATATTATAAATTCGATAAGGTGCCTTGCTGGTCGCCGAATCAGGATTTGCTCCCGACCAGTCCGGGTTCGGTTCCGCGGTATGATCCAAAGTACGAATCACCCCCTCAACGATATCGTCTATATAGGTAAAGTCTCGCTGATGCTTGCCGTAATTGAATACATCAATCGGTTTACCCTCAAGGATATTCTTGGTGAACATGAACAATGCCATGTCAGGTCTGCCCCAAGGACCATATACGGTAAAGAAACGCAGACCTGTCGTTGGCAATCCAAACAAATGGCTATAGGTATGCGCCATCAGTTCATTGGCTTTTTTTGATGCAGCGTAAAGGCTTACAGGGTGGTCGACGTTGTCATGTACGGAGAAAGGCATGCTTTCATTAGCGCCATATACCGAACTGCTCGAAGCATAAACAAGGTGTTCGACATTATGATGACGACAACCTTCAAGAATGTTCGTAAACCCTACAATATTGGCATCTATATAAGCTTGCGGATTCTCCAGCGAATAACGAACGCCAGCCTGCGCTGCGAGATTTACAACACGCTGTGGCTTATGCTCTTCAAAGATTCGTTCTACTTCAGCCCGATCTTCGAGTGAGACTCGCTCTTCGGTAAAGTTAGGATGATTCTTGATCCGATCAAGACGCGCTTCCTTGAGGCTTGGGTCGTAGTAATCGTTCACATTGTCCAGACCAATTACTTCATCGCCGCGATCAAGCAAACGGATCGCCAATGCATTACCGATGAAGCCTGCAGTCCCTGTTACTAATACTTTCACACCCAAACCTTCTTCCTTTGACTTTACTAAATGTAGTTTTTAAAAATCCAAACCGGTACTGATGAAGGCACCACTAAGATCAGCGTCCACATCAATTCCACTAACATCATCCACTTTGATATTCATTGTGCGATAGCCGCCCTCGACAAAGAACAACCCGATGCCGTAACGCAATGCAGCCTTCGCATCCATGATTTTATCGCCTGAATAACTGATCGCAGAAACCTCCGCACCAACCGTTAGGCCCGTAAATGGAAGCTCGACATCAGCCGACACATAAACCAAGGGCAAGGTCTCATCAATTTTGGTATCACTAACGCTGTTCGTTCCGCCTTTTTCCTCGATACGAAGTTGACCGTCAAACATTCTTGCTTCCAAACCAAGGTCCAATGACACCACATTGTCTAGCACTTCATAATAAAGTACCGCTGAAGTGTGAGTAAGGTCCAGAGTGGTCGCAACATCGCCTGTAAAACTAATACCGTCAAAATTTGCTGTAATCGACCCGTCAGCTGATTCATCGAGGCCAATATGAGAGATTTTTACGTTTGGAATTACCGGAACAGGGTGCTCAAGAGATGCAGAGAACTCGACAAAGCCCCCATCGTCCAACTTCAGATCCTTTTCAAGATCTATGGTATCTTTTGACGTACGGTCAGTAACATCACCGCCGTAACCCGCGCCCCAGTAGGAGACAGAGACTTCCCCGCCAATAACATCTGCGTGCGCAACAAGCGGCAAACTTGCAGCCACCATGAATGGTGCAGCAAGGATGATTGAACTTAGCGGGCGCGTAGTAATTTTAAACATGATAATTCCTTAGAGCTAAAACTTAACAAACAACTCTAAGTCTAGACACGATTCTAGAATTCGATACCTATTCTTTTGCCAACTTCTTCATAAGTTTCGATAACACTTCCAAGCCCTTGACGGAAACGGTCCTTATCCATCTTGTTCAGCGTCTCCGCATCCCAGATACGACAACCGTCAGGACTAAACTCATCACCCAAAATGATTCGGCCATCAAAGACACCAAATTCAAGCTTATAATCCACCAAAATCATTCCGCCTTGCTGGAACAGGTCTGAAAGCACCTTGTTCACAGCAAGAGTAAGCTTTTTCATTTCCGCTAGCTGCTCTTCTGTCGCCCAACCAAAGGTGACACACAATGATGTATTTACCATAGGGTCATGCAATGCATCATTCTTAAGGAACAGCTCAAACGTCGGAGGATTAAGCTCTTGCCCTTCGGTCACACCCAAGCGACGAACCAAACTACCTGCAGCCCGATTTCTTACGACGCACTCAACAGGCAACATTTTCAGATTCTTAACCAGACATTCATTGTCTGACAGCAAGCGCTCAAAATGCGTTTCAATGCCAGCCTCCGCCAGCTTGGACATCACAAAGGCATTAAACTTGTTGTTAACCATCCCCTTGCGATCGAGCTTTTCCATTTTCTCGCCATCAAAGGCTGACGTATCATCTCGAAACTCCATCACCATAAAGTTCGGGTCATCCGTTTGGTAAATGGATTTAGCCTTACCGGCGTAAAGTAGCTCTTGCTTTTGCATTATCGTCTCCAACTCCACGACAAAAGTCATGGATCATGAAATATATTCGTACAGTAACTCGATCAAAGCGCGCTCGCTCTCAGGCTCTAGCACATCATTCAATAGCTTGGCCCTGACATGAATAACGTCAGGCCCTTCAGGGTAAAAACGAATCTCTATATTGCGCTCGGATTTCTGTTCTTGCAGCGCAGACTCAGTGGTGTACCAACTATCGATCTCTTCCTCGTCCAAATAGCTAACATACACTACGCCTGCCTGCTGCTCTTGACCGGATACAATAATCGGACTTGCCTCGAGCGCCTCCAAAACCTCTGACCAGGCGCGCTTAAAACCAAGATTAATCTCCAGAAAAGCAATACCTGCCTCATCCTCTACAATCCGGATTCGGGATTTGTCGCCAATGTTGACTGCGTTCAGAGAATATCGAGAGCCTGAACCTTCACCCGTGATCGCTTCACCAATTAATTCCAAAAGTGCGCGCTCTATTTTCGGCGTGACTGCTTTTTTGCGCCATTCTAGACGCTCATCGAGTGGGGTTTTCGGCATAAATGCCCGAACTTGAAGTTCGGATGTGTTGCGACGAATCCCCTGACTCAGTCGCGCTTGAAAAGAGATGCCTTCAATCACTAACGGTGAATGACTGGTCGCTTCAAGATCCTGAATGAAGCGACCATGCGAAATCCCTTCTTCAAGTTCTTCCGTGCCAAAGTAACCGTCAGCTACACGCTCTGTATGCGTTGCCAAGCCATATTCCAGCCAAAACGTATCGATCAAGGGCCACGCTTTGCTCGGTGGCATAGCCAATTCCAGCCACGAATCACCGTCAAAGGTTTTTACTGTATAAGGATCTTCCGTGAGTGAGGACGTAGCATCTGGCGGTAAAGGCAATTCAAATTTGCCATCGGGCACACTAGAAGCACGGATCTCCGGGATCGGGTAACGCTCTCGAGGCTTTTCACCGTTAAGCTCAGAGGGCACGACAAGAGACCTGCCTTCTTCCGCCTTTTTGTATTCATTTGTGCGATCACCCAAAAGTGCGCAGCTTGCCAGAAACCATGCAAAAGACGATAACAATAGAGCGCGACTCGCGCGACTGATAGAACAACTTAGTTTCATGAATACCTTAACAGGACTTAAATTAAGCCAGCCGACTCAAGCTCGCGCTTCAACTGATCATGAAACTTTTGATCCAATACAGTCAGAGGCAACCGGATTCCTTCCTCAGCCAGCCCCATAAGGAACATTGCGTACTTCACAGGAATCGGGTTCGACTCTACAAACATTACACCATGCAAAGGCATGAGAGCATCATTCATTAGCTTGGCCGCGTTGGCGTCACCGGCAAGAGCAGCGGCGCACAAATCATGCATTTTCTGGGGCGCGATATTCGCGGTAACGGAGATATTACCCTTACCGCCACCAAGGATTAGCTGATATGCAGTAGGATCATCGCCGGAGTAAACCGCAAAATTACTCGGTACGGAACTAATCAATTCCAAACCTCGAGCCACATTACCAGTCGCATCTTTAATGCCGACAATATTTTCGACTTCTGACAAGCGAACGACCGTAGAGTTATCCATGTCCACCGCCGTGCGGCCTGGAACATTATATAGAATTTGGGGAATATCAACGGCCTCAGCGATCGTCTTGAAATGCCGATATAAACCCTCTTGGGTGGGCTTGTTGTAGTACGGAGTAACAGACAAACAGGCATCTGCGCCAACACTCTTGGCAGCCGCACTTAACTCAATTGCTTCGGTGGTTGAATTTGCGCCTGTACCCGCGATGATCGGTACACGACCAGCTGCACGTTTTACCACGCGCTCAATAACCTTACAGTGTTCGTCCGGATTTAGTGTAGCGGATTCCCCCGTCGTGCCGACGGCCACAATTGAATCCGTGCCATTGTCGATCTGAAAGTCAACAAACTTGTCGAGGCGGTCCCAATCGAGCGAACCATCGCTATGCATTGGGGTTGCTAAAGCAACGATACTGCCTGAAATCATAGATGTCTCCGGAATTAACGTACAAGGTATTAACGGACGAAAACTGTCACGTAAAACTAAGCGCGTATGTTAATGCCCATAGTCTCATTAAACAAGCGAAACTGCTGCAAGAACACTAGCCAAGACGGGCTCTATCTCTATACTGTAGGTATCAACTTTGTAATGTAAGGCGATACAAGAATGACAACGAAAACCGAACACAATAATCTGGTAATTTCAAGCATTGGCTCTGACCAACCAGGCATCGTAAATCAGCTCGCAAAACTCTGCGCGGATAATAATTGCAACATTGTCGACAGTCGAATGACCGTGCTTGGCGGAGAATTCGCAATTATTATGCTAATTTCAGGTGCGTGGGATTGCATCGCAAAACTGGAAGCGGCATTACCTGCACTCTCCGAGAAGCTCGGACTGACCACTAACACCAAGCAAACCGGAAAACGACAGGAAAGCAAATCTTTTTCTTATTCAGTCAATGTTGTTGCTCTCGACAACCCCGGCATTGTGCATGAAATAGCCCAGTTTTTCTCTTCGCAAAAAATCAATATCGATGATCTGGTTACCGGCACCTACTCCGCGCCACACACTGGCACACAAATGTTTAACCTCAACATGATGATTCAGATTCCTGCAGATACCCACATCGCCAGCCTGAGAGACGAGTTCATGGACTTCTGCGACGACCGTAATCTGGACGCAATGATTGAACCGCAACGCTAGTGCGCACGTAAGCACAACGTTGTTTAACCAGAGGAGAGTCTCTTGTCACATCCAAGTATTGGCGAAACCGCCCCATCCTTTTCCCTGCCCGATCAGGATGGCAACCCCACTAGTCTGGCTGACTACCAGAACAAGCAGGCCGTCATCCTGTTCTTCTACCCTAAGGCCATGACACCCGGCTGTACTACTCAAGCCTGCGGTATGCGCGATATCAAAAGCGAACTGGAAAAACGGGGCGTCGTTGCATTCGGGATCAGTCCTGATCCGGTTGCCCGGCTACCCAAATTTATTGAGAAGCATAGTTTAAACTTCAGCCTGCTATCAGACGAAGATCATTCCGTTGCCGAGGCTTATGGCTGCTGGGGAATGAAAAAATTTATGGGCAAAGAGTTCATGGGATTGATTCGCACCACATTCATCATTGGCAAGGACGGTCGCCTTTTGAAGGTAATGGATAAATTCAAAACAAAAAGCCACCATGAAGACTTACTAGAGGAATTGGACGCGCTTCTTTAGAGTATTTTGTCCGGTTTATGACTACCGTCACCGTAACAAAGAGCCGCAACTGATTGCGGCTTTTTTTATCGACTCACACTGCATCAACATTATCTAGGTGCACACTTTTCTTGTCGGTCCTGGGCCATGCCGTAATCACCGCCTTAATGAGTGTTGCCAGGGGAATCGCAAAAAACACACCCCAAAAGCCCCAAACACCACCAAAGAACAGTACCGCAACAATGATAAGGATCGGATGAAGATTGACCACCTCAGAGAACAACAAAGGTACCAACACATTTCCGTCAAGCGCCTGAATGAACAAATAAACACCAATGACGTAATAAAATTCATTGGTCAATCCAAATTGAAACAGCGCAATAATCACGACAGGAATAGTCACGACCACCGCTCCGATATACGGAATAACAACAGACAAACCAACCAGCAAAGAGAGCAAGGCTGCATAGTTAAGCCCGAAGGTTAAAAACCCTGCGTAGGTGACCAAACCAACGACCAATATCTCTACTGCTTTGCCTCGCAAATAATTCGCGAACTGGAGGTTCATTTCCTTTGACACCTGTGTAATCAGGCGTCGATTTTGTGGAAGAGCGCTCGAAATACCTCGCAGGATCGCTTCCCTGTCTTTGAGCATAAAAAAGACCAACATGGGCACCACAACGACATAAATTAGAACTGTTACCAATACTGGAAGACTTGAAAGCGAACTGGAAAGTATCCACTGAACAAGCTTGCTCGAACTCTCGGAAATTTGCGCATAGGCAATATTAATCTCATCCCCTCTGAACATGCCGGGAAGGTTTCGCTGTAATTCCTCAGCATGTTCACGCAACACGTTCAGTATTCTTGGAAAATCGTTTAGCAGAGCTTCAAATTGTGTGTAAGCCTTAGGAAGCACGGCAAAAAACAAAGCAAAAATGATTGAGAGAAAGGCGCCGAAAACCAGCGATACCGCCAAAACGCGAGGAACATTTCTCTCCGTCAGCATGCTGACCGGTCCTTGCAGAATAAACGCGATTATTAGCGATGCAATGACGGGAGCAAGAATGTCTCCCCACATAAGCACGACCGCAAAACCGACAACCAATAGCACAGACAGAACGACCGCCTGCTCATCAGAAAAATAACGATCAACCCATGAACGAACAATATTCAACATACAAATACCAAACTACCGCTTGATTATGAAATAAACGTACTCGTTATCCGAGTGCTCAGAACGCAACTCATGAGGAGTCAAGCCAATAAATGCCTCGAAATCCCTGACTGAGCCAGCATCAGTGGCAAGCACTTTAACGCACTCACCGCTATTCATTTCGTTGAGTTTCAGCTTTGCTCGTAACAATGGCATCGGACAACTCTCGCCGCGCGCATCCACTAAAAAATCATATTCCGCCATGCTCTTAAAGACCAACTTCCTTAACGATTTGCCATAATAAGCCAAAGAGATCAGGAATCAACGCAGTAAGACGGATTATTGTGTACACTTAAACCACGTTTAATATAAGTCGATAAAAATGCCTGTTATCCCTTCTATTTTTTCTTTCCTGTTTCTCATGCTGCTGACGGCCAGTAGTAGTGCGAATAACGATTTGCCCACTCTAGGTAATGCGAGCTCCAACCTTATATCTATTGAGCGGGAAAGAGAGCTCGGTAGCGCCTGGCTTGCAGCATTAAGGGGCCAGGTTAACACTTACGAACAACCCGTCATTGAAGAGTACCTGGAGCAACTGGTTTATTCGCTCGCCCCATTCTCTGCAGTGGCTGACCGCGAGTTTCGGTTTGTAGTGTTGAACAGCCCCGAACTCAACGCATTCGCCGTTCCGGGAAGTGTCATAGGCATCAATGCAGGACTGTTTTTACATGCAGCAAGCGAACAAGAATTCGCATCGGTACTCGCACACGAACTTGCACACCTGAGCCAAAGACATTACGCAAGAAGGTTGGAGCAACAGCAGCTTAGCACTCCCCTGACCCTTGCCGGCGTGCTCGCCTCCGTTGTTATCGCCGCTACGACTGGAGCTGAAGCCGGTATTGCAACGCTCGCCTCAACTCAGGCTATGTCCGTTGAAAAGTCACTTAGCTATTCGCGCCAAAATGAAGAGGAAGCCGATCGCATCGGTATCGAGACCCTTTACGAATCAGATTACGACCCTCGCTCAATGCCAAAGATGTTTGAGCGAATGTTGAAAAACAGTCGCCTTCAAGGGAACACACCGCCGGAATATCTGTCTACCCACCCTCTGTCAGAAAACAGGGTTTCTGACACACGAAACAGAGCAGAGCAGTATCCGATAAAACCGTATCAGGACAACCTACTCTTCCACATTTGCAAAGCGATCGTCACGGTTGACTATGCGCAGTCGAAGCAACAGGCAGCCCTGCACTTCAAATCGATTATTGATTCCGGGAAGCACGACAGCCTTGACGCAGTGAAATTCGGACTCGCCTACGCTCAGCTTGAATCAAACCCAACTGAAGCTCTTGCAGCACTAAACGAATTACACGAGCGCTATCCGGGAATCATTGCGCTAAGCGTATTTCTTGCAGAAGCAGAATATCTGTCAGGCAGAAAGCAAGCCTCGATTGACCGGCTGAAACTTTTGCTCGAATTCAATCCAAACAACTACTCCACAGCACTTCTTTTAGCCGAGATCTACGAGCTAGAAAAACGCTATGCGGAAGCAGAAAATATTCTGATCAAGTTGAGCCGCGATCAGGCGGAAAATCCTTTAGTCTGGTATATGCTTTCCGAGATTCACGGCCAGGCAGGCAATATTGTTGGCTTGAGACAAGCGCGTGCGCAATTTTTCATTCTTACAGGCAGATACGAGCAGGCGATAGAACAGCTACAACTGGGCATTAAAATAGCAAAGCCAAATAGTCGGCTTGCAAGCATTATGAAAGGACAACTAGACCGCGCCTACGACCTGAAAAACAACCCTCCGTTCTAGCAAAGCATAAGGCGCGTCAGATTTACTAGCGCGCGGTGAACGTCAGCATTCGCTCCAAGGGTT
>DAITOW010000083.1:0-1377 GCA_036833965.1 Oleiphilaceae bacterium | reverse complement strand
AACGTCGAATTTGGCAATTCCTGTGACGCCTTGATCAATTGAGACGTCGAGCCGACCGCATCTGCAAGTTCAACCATGGAGTCCGGCGACTCTGGATGCACGAGGACAGCGGCATCCGGGTACAAACGCATGAGATCCTTGATACCTTCAGCCTTAAACTCCTCGTGAACAATACAGGAGCCATCCCATAACAGCATATCAGCACCAGTCTGCTTCTGGATGTAGCTACCTAAATGCTTATCAGGCCCCCAGATAATCTTCTCACCCTTGCGATCAAGATGCTCAATCACCTCGAGTGCAATACTGGAAGTTACCACCCAGTCTGCACGCGCTTTGACTGCAGCCGAGGTATTCGCGTACACCACAACAGTTCGATCAGGGTACTGGTCACAGTAAGCAGAAAACTCATCAACCGGGCAACCAATATCCAGAGAGCAGGTTGCCTCCAGCGTTGGCATAAAAACACGCTTCTCCGGGCTCAGAATCTTCGCTGTTTCACCCATAAACTTGACGCCCGCAACGATAATCGTATCCGCTTCGCATGCAGCGCCAAAACGAGCCATCTCAAGCGAATCTGAGACTATCCCTCCAGTCATCTCGGCCAGAGCCTGAATCGTATCGTCCGTGTAATAATGCGCGATTAGCACTGCATTCTTTTGCTTCAGCAGGCTCGCAATCTCGCTTTGAAGGCTTTCTATATGCGCCAAGTCCAGCTGCTTTGGTATTTTTTCTTGCGCCAAATGTTCTTGTACTAGAACACGATCTTGAAGGTGACCCATTGATACTAAGTCCGTAAACGATAACAGCGCGCATTATAACGAAACACTCGCCCACGCTCTATAACATAGCGTGCCAGAAAACATTGCTTTTAAATTAACTCAAAAGAATCTGAGCAACATGAGCCACAACGAAGGCGTTGACTTTAGGGCAAATTCGATCACGAGGTAAAGATAAGAAAAGTGGTGGGTCGTGCAGGATTCGAACCTGCGACCAATTGGTTAAAAGCCAACTGCTCTACCAACTGAGCTAACGACCCGACAGGGCGCATATAGTAATGATTTTAAGAAAAATAACAACCCAATTTTTTAGTTTTTTTCGAACTAAGCCTTCGCATCAAAAAAATCAACAAGGGCTTAAAAATCAACTATTTAACGCGAAATTGTATAATTTTCTGCCAACTTTGCAGCCGTGCTATCAGGAAATTGCTGCTGAACTTGTTTCAAATAATACTCGGCTCCAGCAGGATCCTGCAGACGATCCATTGCAACCGCCAACTTGTACATTGCGTCTGGCAACTTTCGATGCCCGGGAAAAGTCTTTACAACAATCGAGAAGGCCTGTTTCGCCTGCTCCAACTTTGGCAACACGAGATAGACT
>DAITOW010000082.1:0-10484 GCA_036833965.1 Oleiphilaceae bacterium | reverse complement strand
GAATATATTAGACCGGCGACGCTATTTTGTCGTTCAGCCGTTTCCAAAACTTCGTTTTTGAGCATCAATTGCTCAAGCGTAATATCGTCCAGGAATGTGTGAATTTGATCACTAAGATCAGACCAAAGGTGATGCGTAAGGCATTTTTGCCCTTGCTGGCAATCCCCTTTCTGATGGCATTTGGTCGAATCAATCGACTCATCTACAGCATCTATAATGGCCGCGATGGATACACTGCGCTCCAAATCACCAAGAACATACCCGCCTCCCGGCCCCCGAATACTGGACACTAGCGCATTTCTTCGAAGCTTCGAAAAGAGCTGCTCGAGATAAGAAAGAGAGATACCTTGCCTGGCAGAGATATCGGAAAGTGAAACGGGCCCAAAATCGCAATGCAGAGCTAAATCCAACATCGCGGTTACTGCATAACGACCCTTTGTAGTAAGACGCATAAACTGTTCTTAATCGCATAATCTTGAAAAAATTATGGTATACCTGAGTAGAACAGTCAACTACTCACGCAAGTTCACTTACTCTGCTTAAAGCAATCCACCGCACTATCTTCGATACTTCGTATTTCCTCTTTATCAAAGCTGGAGTCAAGCTTTCTAAGTTCCTTGCACATCTGGTTCATCCGCTCATCAACCAAATGCATATGATCCAGAATGCTTCTTAACGATTTGGCGACAGGATCCGGCATTTCCTCGCTCAAACCATACGCGTCAAAACCAAAGTTTTCTTCCATCTTCTTGCGCTTGAGCTCATCAACAACCGGCTTCTCTGATTCAGACTTAAGAATAATCCGTCCAGGTATGCCTACGACCGTCGCACCAGCCGGAACCTCTTTAGTAACCACCGCGTTAGAGCCGACTTTTGCATTCTCTCCAACCTCGAAAGGCCCAAGCACCTTGGCGCCGGCACCGACCACAACCCCATTCATAAGGGTGGGATGGCGCTTCCCCTTGTTCCAGCTTGTCCCGCCGAGGGTCACCCCCAGATAAAGCGTGACGTCATCACCAATAACAGCCGTTTCACCAATGACAACACCCATACCGTGATCGATAAAAAACCGTCGCCCGATGGTCGCCCCCGGATGAATCTCTATCCCGGTAAGCCAACGGCTCACAGTTGAGATAAAACGGCCAAGCCATTTAAAGCCCTTATTCCAAAACCAATGCGCCAAACGGTGGAGCCACAACGCATGTAGCCCAGGGTAATTTGTTAAGACTTCAAACGTATTCCTTGCCGCAGGATCACGACTGAATACACTCCTGATATCTTCCCTCATTGCATCAAACATGCATCTACCTTTGTAGTTTCTTTTCTATACTTTTTAACATACCCCGAAGGATATTCACTTCCATTTTATCAAGGCCACGGCGCTGAAAAAGCCGACGCAAACGAGGAAGCAGCTGACCCGGATTCTGCGGATCGAAAAATTCGGTTGCAATCATCACCCTGCTCAGATGAGCAAGCATCCCTTCAACCTCTTCGTGTGTGCAGGCTTCTGCATCCCAACCCTCATCATCAGGCGATAACACGGGCGCCTCTGCTGTTTGAGAGCTTGCCAAACACGCCATGCGCAGTTCGTATGCCATCACCTGCACAGCCATTGCCAAATTCAAAGAAGAATATTCAGGATTCGCCGGTATATGGACATGCGCGTTGCACTGCTGTAATTCTTCGTTCGACAGACCACTCGACTCTCTTCCAAACACATAAGCAACATTGCTCGAAGACGCTTCTGTCTGGGTGATAAGCAGCTCGTTCACCACAAATTCTGCAGACTCCCGAGGGTTCATTACCGGCCAGGGAAAGCTCCTGACGCGAGCACTAGCGCCCACAACATAATGACAATCGGCCACCGCTTCACTTAATGTCGGATAAACGCTAGCCGATTCCAATAACTCCAACGCACCGGCTGCGCGTGCTCCCGCCTCATCAGAAGGAAAATCCTTAGGCTTGACAAGCCTCAGATTGGCGATGCCCATGTTGCGCATTGCTCGTGCCACAGCACCGATATTTCCGGAATGCGAGGTTTCAACCAGTACAACGCTAACCCTTTCGTTCATTACAGACAGCAACCGGGAATCATTACCGAGGTGCACTTCCGCCATCACTTACTAACCCTTGCCTAAAAATGAATACTATACTCAGCGACAGAGTATATGCATTTATTGTGAACTACTCAGCTTTTTTGCTGCAATCATTCAGGTTTTTGTTATCATGCCGCCACAAAACAGGACTAGGTGAAAAGAATGCAACCAATTTTGAACATCGCGCTGCGTGCTGCACGCCAATTCAACGAGTACGTAAACCTTAGCATTGACCGAAAGGAACATAGCAGCACTGATCTAAAAGAAGATTTAAAGCTCGTGCGCCATCTTGAAGAGGTATTGTTCAAAACACTAATGGACGCTCTCAAAAAGGGATACCCGAAGCACTATGTTGCTGAGATCGGCGAGCAAGTCAGCGAAGTTAAAGAAGATCTCTGGCTGATCCTAGGCTTCGACAATGAGCAGCACCTTCTACGTAAACTTCCTGAAACCGCTTATAGCTTTATTCACAAGAAGAACGGCAAAATTCATAGTGCAGTGATCATCAACCCTTTCACTGGCGCGGAGTACATCGCTGTAAAAGGCGGCGGTGCAATTTTTAATGACAGGCGCTGTCGCGTGACAGCGCATCGTAATCTCGAAGGCGCCTTGTTCGCGACTGATGCATCAAACCAGCTTTCCAAAAGTAGCAAAGATCATTTGTTTTCAGATCTTCTAACAGACCTCGGTCAGGCAGGAGTTCAAACGCGAGTCAGTGGCTGCCCAACGCTTGATCTGGCACAAGTTGCATCAGGACAAATGGATGCGGCACTGCTTACCAACGTCAACACAGCAGATCTTGAAGCGGCCATCCTACTTTGTGCGGAAGCAGGTGCACTTATTGGTGGTTTAAAAGACGGAATGCTGAAGTCGGGTAATAAAACTTTGGTTGCAGCAAATCCAAAACTTTTCAAAACAACTTTGCAGCGTTTCTCCAGCTACGGTTCCAAGCTCGCAGCAGACTAGCCCTGCCCATTGCGCCAGAAACAAAAAAACCAGCTTTTTAGCTGGTTTTTTTTGCGATGAGAGAAAGCGTTTTACGCCTTGCCTTCCCGCTCTGCTCGACGTCTATCCTGCTCTTCCAGCTTGCGGATATCCGCTTCACTAGGGCCGTCATCAAGCTCGGTGCCGTCTTTCTCGACCGGAGGCATAAGATCTTCTTTAGTAACACCCATCGCCAACAACACGTTACTCGCGACATAGATAGATGAGTAAGTACCAATCACAACACCAATCAAGAGCGCTTTGGCGAAACCATTGATCATATCCCCACCGACGATATACAGCGCAACCAGCACCAGAATCGTGGTCAAGGACGTTACTAAAGTTCGGGACAAGGTTTCTGTCAACGAGATATTAATGATCTCTGCGGAATCAGACTTACGCAGTTTACGGAAGTTCTCACGAATTCGATCTGAAACAACTATCGTGTCATTCAGAGAGTAACCGATAACCGCGAGCAACGCAGCCAGTACCGTCAGATCGAAATCCCAACCCATAATGGAAAAGACTCCAACGACGATAATCACGTCGTGTATCAGCGCACCAACAGCTCCGACAGAGAATTTAAACTGGAAGCGTAACGCTACATAGATCATCACAATAGCAAGCGCCATCAACAGCCCAAGGCCGCCCTGCTCACGCAGTTCTTCACCAACCTGTGAGCCTACAAACTCAGCCCGTTCAAGCGTGACATCTTCCCCGGTGCCCGACAACACAGATAGAACCTGCTCACCAACCTTGTCATCAAATCCTTGTGACAATCTAACAAGCACTGAGGTATCTGCACCAAAGTTCTGAACCACAAGCTTTTCATAACCCGCATCGCTTAGCGTTGCACGCACATCTTCCAAATTAGGCGCAGTCTTGTACTCCACCTCTACAAGCGTACCACCCGTAAAGTCCAAACCAAGCTGAAGTCCTTGCACTACCAGCGATGTAATCGAAGCAACCAGCAGCAAAATCGATGCGACTGCAGCGATCTTTCTCATACCCATAAAGTCAATTGTATTCATGTCTTTCACCTTACTACTTATCAACCTATGGATAATGTTTGAACTTTACGCGAACCGTAGACCAGATTCGTGATTGCTCGACTCAGGACGATCGCTGTAAACATGGAAGTCAAAATACCAAGCGCCAGGGTCACTGCGAAGCCTTTCACCGGACCGGTACCTACAGCAAACAAAATAATGGCTGCGATGAACGTAGTAATATTCGCATCTAGAATCGCTACGAACGCTCGACCATAACCGGCATCAATTGCACGCTGAGGCGACAAGCCCGCCTTCAACTCCTCCCGAATCCTTTCAAAAATCAGGACGTTTGCGTCTACCGCCATGCCAACAGTCAGTACGATACCCGCAATACCTGGTAAGGTCAGCGTGGCAGAAATCATGGACATCATTGCACATAGCAATACGACGTTTACCAACAAAGCAACGTTTGCGATTACGCCGAACACGCGGTAATAAAACAGCATGAAGATCAGTACCAAACCAAAGCCTATTTGTACCGACAACAAACCGGCATCGATATTGGCCTGCCCCAGACTAGGTCCAACCGTACGCTCTTCTACGAAGTAGACCGGCGCCGCAAGCGAACCCGCTCTCAAGAGCAAGGCAAGTTCTGCAGCTTCAGTTGGAGAGTCCAGGCCGGTTATTCGGAAAGCATTGCCAAAAGCAGACTGAATGGTCGCAAGGTTGATGATGTTGCGAATCTCCCGATTCTTGCGTTCAATGACCTCTTCCCCATCAACGATTCGACTACGGGTTTCGGTTTTCTGCTCAATGAACAAAACACCCATTCGACGCTTAATAGCGCGTTTGGTCACGTCCAGCATCATCTTGCCGCCGTTACCATCCAAACTGATATTTACCTGCGCCACACCATTTTCATCAAAGCCAGCATTCGCGTTTGAAACGTTGCTACCAGTAACGATGATATCTTTTTCGAGAATCGCGGAACGACCTTCATCGTTGCGGAAAGAGAAACGCTGCGTCTTGCTGCTCGGCTCCCCCGGTTTCGCTTCGAGACGGAATTCAAGGTTGGCGGTCTTACCGATAATACGCTTCGCCGTCGCAGTATCCTGCACACCAGGAAGTTCAACAACGATACGGTCACGCCCCTGCCGTTGCACTAATGGCTCGGCAACACCGAGTTCATTAACACGATTACGCAGGGTAATAAGGTTTTGCTGAACCGCGTAATCCTCAATATCCGCAATACTTTGCTCAGAGAGACGCAAAATCAGGTATGCCGCATCTTCCTCATCAGTCGTTTCGCGCATGAATTCGCGATATTGTTGCGCGACAAGCGTCAAAGCTGCATCACGCTCTTCTGCACCACGGAATTTGATTTTGATGCCATCCAAGCCATCTAAATCAAAATCGCGGTAACGGATTCGTTCGTCACGCAAAGTACCTTTAATTTCGCTCTCATAAACCGACAAGCGTTGACTCAAGGCCTTTTCCATATCCACTTCAAGTAGAAAGTGCACACCGCCACGCAGATCAAGACCCAGTTTCATAGGCCCGGCACCGAGACTCTTAAGCCAATCAGGCGTCGTTGGAGCCATGTTCAACGCAGCAATATATTCATCACCTAACAATCGACCTAATGCGCTTTTTGCAGCTAACTGATCATCGCCTGAGTTAAACCGAACGAGAACAAGACGATCCTGTAGCTCGATCTCTTTCGCAGAGATATTTGCTTCAGCTAGAGCAGACTCGACACGACTAACAAGGCCGGAATCAAGTTCTGTAGTACTCTGTGTGCCTGTTACCTGAATGGCAAAGTCGTCGGGATAAAGATTTGGGGATGCATAAATACCGCCTACCACCAATAAAATGGCGATTAACGCATATTTCCAGGCAGGATATTGATTGAGCATGTGAGCTCCTAATTACCTTTTTATTGTCTCGTTCAATCACATGCAACTTGAGTTAGGCTTACTAAACTGTATTTAGAATTACTAAGAAGTTACTGCGCACTAAAATGAAAAAGCCGGACATTGCCGGCTTTTACTTAAATACCTTTCAAGGTTCCTTTCGGCAACACAGAAGATACGGCCACTTTTTGAATTTTCAATTCTACGCCGTCAGAAACCTCGACTGAAATAAAGTCGTCTGACACTTTTGTGATCTTGCCCGCAATTCCACCACTGCTAATAATTTCGTCACCCTTGCTTAAACTGGAAACCAGATTCTTGTGCTCTTTCGCACGCTTGGACTGAGGACGCCACATCAAGAAGTAGAAAATCAGGATAAAGCCACCAAAGAAAATAAGTTGCATTACCGCACTCGGCTCGCCTGGTTGTGCTGCACCTTCTGCGAACGCTGCGCCCGAAATTACCATCAGCGCCAAAAGTGTAAGTTGTTTGATAAGCATGCTCATTTTCTTCCTCAGTTTTAAAAAAAATTGTATTTCAATTCGACTATTCGAAAGCATCTTCAAGATCTAACGGAGGCGTTTCAAGGCCTCGCGCCGCGTAGAAGGCATCGACAAAGTCGGACAATTTACCTTGTTCGATTGCATCACGCAATCCGCTCATAAGATTTTGATAATAACGTAAATTATGGATGGTATTCAGTTGCGCACCGAGCATTTCTCCGCAGCGCTCAAGGTGATGCAAATACGAACGAGTGAAATTCTGACAGGTATAGCAATCACACTCGGAATCAAGTGGACTCATATCATGACGATGCGCAGCATTACGGATCTTTACCACGCCATTATGGGTAAACAAATGGCCATTTCGAGCATTACGCGTGGGCATCACGCAATCGAACATATCGACGCCTCTGCGTACGCCCTCAACCAGATCCTCAGGCTTGCCAACGCCCATCAGGTAGCGAGGTTTGTCGACAGGCATCTTGTCTGAAAGATGCTCCAGGATGCGCATCATATCTTCTTTTGGCTCGCCGACCGACAGGCCGCCGATCGCATAACCATCAAAGTCGATTTCTCTCAATCCTGCCAAAGACGTATCTCGAAGGTCTTCGTACATCCCGCCTTGAACGATACCAAATAAAGCAGAGGGGCTATCGCCATGCGCATCTCGGCTACGTTTTGCCCAACGCAGAGAAAGCTCCATTGAATCCTTGGCTTCCTGCCAGGTTGCAGGATGCGGGGTACACTCATCGAAGATCATGACAATATCGGAACCTAGCTTACGCTGCACTTCCATCGAAATCTCTGGCGTCATTTCGACTTCAGAACCATTAATAGGCGATTTGAACTTAACACCCTCTTCCGTAATCTTTCGCAATTCACCAAGACTAAAGACCTGAAAACCGCCTGAATCAGTCAATATCGGACCTTGCCATTGAACGAAATCGTGCAGATCACCGTGCTCCGACACCACTTCCGTTCCCGGTCGCAACATCAAGTGGAATGTATTACCCAGAATGATTTCCGCACCGATCTCTTTAATATCTCGCGGCAACATACCCTTGACCGTGCCATAAGTGCCAACTGGCATAAACGTCGGAGTCTGAACCGTTCCTCGAGGAAACTTTAACTCTCCCCTACGGGCGATTTTATCCGTTGTTTTAAGCTCAAATGACATAAAGCATTCGGGACGGGACATATGTTCTCCAACTAAAGATCTATTTCACGCAACTACTGCGTTGGTTCTAAAAACATCGCATCGCCATAACTGAAGAAACGATATTGATTAGCGATGGCATGATGGTAGGCCGCCATAATATTTTCTTGTCCGGAAAATGCAGACACCAACATCAGCAGCGTGCTTTGAGGTAAATGAAAATTTGTGATCAGCGCATCAGCCGTCTTGAATTGATAACCGGGGTAAATAAATATATCGGTATCACCTTCGAACGCTTGAATTTCACCTGACTGGCTTGCAGATTCTAAACTACGCATACTGGTGGTTCCAACACAAATAACCCGACCACCTGCACGCTTGGTTGTAATTATCTTATCAACGGTTTCCTGCGTAACTTGAATCCACTCACTGTGCATGACATGCTCTTGCACCGTCTCCACCTTGACCGGCTGAAACGTACCTGCTCCTACATGCAGCGTTACAAATGCTGTATCCACACCTCGATCACCGAGAACTGAGAGCATTTCCTCACTGAAGTGCAAACCAGCCGTAGGCGCCGCTGCCGCTCCCGGCTCTTTCGCATAAACCGTCTGATAACGATCATCATCAAGCTTTTCATCTGCGCGATCAATATAAGGAGGTAACGGCACATGGCCTTCACGATGAAGCAGATCAAACACCTCACCACCCAGCACGCGCAATTCGAACAATGCTCCATGGCGACCAAGCATTTCCAGTCCGCTGCCGTTCTCTGTGATAATCTTGCTACCGGGCTTAGGTGATTTAGAGGATCTCACATGCGCGAGGAAGCGATCTTCCGAAAGCTTGCGCTCAAACAGAATTTCCAAGGCGCCACCGGTCTCTTTTTTCGCAAACATTCTAGCTGGCACAACCTTGGTATTATTGAAAACCAATAAATCACCAGCGCGCAGTAGTCCCGGCAACTCGGAAAACTGCAGATCTTGTCGCGCTCCCGTCCGACCATCAACATGCAACAATCGGCTCTGTCCGCGCTTTTCAGGAGGGTACTTTGCGATCAACTCTTCAGGGAGTTCAAAGTCAAAGTCAGAAACCTTCATACTGAACCTTTGATAACCGGGGTTTCACTTCTAACGTCAGCATTCTGAGCGCGATGGCGCATCACGTGGTCGATCAGCGTAATGGCAAGCATGGCCTCTGCAATAGGCGTAGCACGGATACCGACACAAGGGTCATGACGCCCATGCGTTGATACATCGATCGCATTGCCAAACCGGTCAATGCTCTTGCCTGGCAGGCGAATACTCGAAGTAGGCTTGAGTGCAATGTGCGCAACGATATCCTGTCCTGTCGAAATCCCGCCCAGAATTCCTCCAGCATTGTTACTGAGAAAGCCTTCAGGCGTCATCTCGTCACGATGTTCAGTGCCCTTCTGAGCAACACAGTCAAAACCGGCACCTATCTCAACACCTTTAACCGCATTGATACTCATCATCGCGTGAGCAATTTCTGCATCCAAACGATCAAAGATAGGCTCACCAAGACCAGGCATAAGCCCCGTCGCAACGACGGTAATCTTGGCGCCAACCGAATTGCCTTCTTTGTTGAGAGCCTGCATGTACTCTTCCATCTCGGAAATCTTGCTGGCATCGGGACAGAAAAACGGATTTGTTTCAACGATACTCAAATCTACATTTTCGACCTTGATCGGCCCAAGCTGAGACAGATAGCCGTGAATCTCGATGCCAAAAGCCTGCTTAAGGTATTTTTTGGCTACGGCACCAGCCGCAACACGCATCGCTGTTTCACGTGCAGAAGATCTACCACCTCCACGATAATCCCTAAAGCCATACTTTTGCGTGTAGGCATAATCGGCATGTGCCGGGCGAAATGTGTCGGCAATATTTGAATAATCTTTGGAGCGCTGATCGGTATTCTCAATCACCATACCGATCGAAGTACCCGTTGTCTTGCCCTCAAAAATTCCGCTAAGAATCTTGACTTCATCCGCTTCCCGACGCTGCGTCGTGTAACGCGAGGTACCGGGCTTGCGGCGATCAAGGTCAAGCTGAATCTCTTCTTCAGAGATCTCGATTCCCGGAGGACAACCATCGATAATGCAGCCAAGCGCTTTACCGTGGCTTTCACCAAACGTGGTTACGGTAAAAAGTTTTCCAAAGGTATTACCAGACATCGTTTTAAACTCTTTCTTATTAACTTCGTTAACTAGATTCGCTTCATTATGTTTGATGCAAATCTCTTAAGATTCGACCGCATTGAGCTGGTCTGCCGTGAGCATAAACACACCATGCCCGCCATGCTCGAAGTCCAGCCATGTGAACTCCAGGTCTGGAAACGCAGCTTCGAGCGCCTCCCAGCTATTTCCAACTTCAGCAATCAAAATCCCCTGATCACTGAGAAATCGTCGCGCTTCTGCCAGCATTCTCCGGGTAAAATCCAAACCATCGGCTCCGGATGCCAATCCTAGCATGGGCTCCTGACGGAACTCCTCTGGCATCGATGCAATATCCTCCGCATCAACGTAAGGAGGATTTGAAACGATCAAATCGTACTGATGTTCAAATGAGGCATCGAGCGCCGAAAAACAATCAGATTCGATCGCCGTGACGCGATCCTTTAAATCAAAAGCTTCGATGTTGATACGTGCAACATCGAGAGCATCAGGCGAAATATCAAGAAGATCCACTTCGGCATCTTCAAAAACCAGTGCCGTTGCGATACCGATGCAACCGCTGCCCGTACACAAATCCATGACACGCCTCGGTTCATTAAGCAGCCAGGGTTCGAAACCATTTGATATTAACTGCGCAATCGGCGAA
>DAITOW010000081.1:0-10539 GCA_036833965.1 Oleiphilaceae bacterium | reverse complement strand
GGTTGTAGAAGAATGTCTTTGGTGCTTCCGCTTTCGACAATTTTTCCAGCATACATGACTGCTACCCGGTCGCAAATTTGTGAGACAACCCCAAAATCGTGCGTAATAAAAATCACCGATAGGTTTCGTTCCCTTCGTAAGCGATTTAATAATGCTAATACTTGCGCTTGAACCGTTACATCGAGCGCAGTTGTCGGTTCGTCTGCAATGATTACCTCTGGGTCATTGACTAGTGCGAGGGCAATTCCAACACGTTGCCTCATTCCTCCCGAAAGTTCATGCGGGTAAGAATTTACACGGGCGCTCGCATTGGGTATCTGGACTAAATTGAGTAGCTCTATTGCCCGACTCAATGCCTCTCTTCGCGGTATTGCCTGATGACATCGAATTGCTTCGACCATTTGCTCGCCGATCGAATATAGCGGGTGTAAGGTTGCCAGCGGGTCCTGAAAAATATAGGCGACACGTCGACCGCGTATGCTTCTCAACTGTTCGTCAGTCAGTTTTAGTGTGTCGATGCTGTTCTGCTCTTCGTCTGATTGCAGTTGGACTTGTCCGCCAACGATGACTCCCGGTGGAGATGGAACGAGCCGCATTAAAGAAAGAGCGGTGACTGATTTGCCTGAGCCGGACTCCCCTACGATCCCGAGACACTCGCCGCGATTTAGGCTAAAGCTTACATCATTGACTGCCTGGTAGATTTTGTTGTTCGCCTGGAATTCGGTGCTCAGCCCACTTGTTTTTAATACCGTATTCGTTGCAGTTAGCGCATCCGTTTCTCTCTCTTCGGTCAAATTCGTTGTCGTTGCACTTGCCGGACGAGTTAGTGCGCCGGATCGTAAGCGCGGATCAAGCGCGTCCCGGATTCCGTCACCTAGAAGGTTAACGCTCATCACGATGATGAATATCATTACCCCTGGAACGATAGACGCATGCGGTGCGGTAAAAAGAAGTTTGCGGCCCTCACCCAGCATCGAACCGAGATCAGCTTGCGGAGGTTGGGAGCCGAGGCCTAAAAATGACAAACCAGCGGTTTCAAGAATCATCCAGCCTACGGTTGTTGATGCAGCAATAACAATGACCGGAAGCACATTTGGTACGACTTCCGTAAGAATGATTTGTAGATTATTTTTACCAGAAAGACGGGCCGCGCTGATGAATTCGCGATGGACAATACTCACTGTTACACCGCGAATATTTCTCGCGAAAAATGGAATGTTCACCACCGTCACCGCGAGTAACGCGTTCATCAATCCCGGTCCCAGAACGGCAACAATAGCAAGCGCTAGCAATATGTAAGGAAATGCCATCAGGGTATCGATGCTGCGCATAATCAATCCGTCGACCCGGCCGCCATAATAACCTGCGAGGATTCCGATGGTGGAGCCAATGAGCGCAGCAATGAATGCCGCTGAAAATCCAACAGCAAGACTGAGTTGCGTACCCCAGATAAGCCGGGCTAACAGATCTCTCCCCAGATGGTCTGTGCCAAGAACATAGCCATCGGAGAAGGGGCGAATCAAGCGATTGGCCGGGTCGGTTAGATCAGGGTTTTCCAGAGGCAAAAAACCGGCAAAAATTACTAGGACACTGATGATAAGTAAAGCGAAACCCCCGAACGCGGCCAGGCGGTTTCTCATTAAAAGTTTTAGGGAGGCATTCACGTAACTAACCTTAATTCTTTATCCGCGGGTCGAGCAGGCTTTGAGCAATGTCTGCGAGTAGGTTGAAAAGAACATAACTGACCGCAACGACAATGACACCACCTTGAACTAACAATAGGTCGCGGGTGGAAATTGCATTGACTAGCATCCGGCCGATACCAGGCCACTGAAATACGGTCTCGATATACACAGCTCCTCCCAGAACAAATCCGGCTTGAACGCCGATCACCGGGATGATACTTACAATTGCGGCTTTGCAGGCGTGCTTGTATATAACAGAGCGTTCGGACACACCTTTTGCGCGCGCAGTACGGATAAAGTCCTGACGCAGGACTTCAAGCATGGCGGAGCGCGACATGCGAGCGATTACGCCGGTTGCAACAACCGAGAGAGTGAGTGCCGGTAGAACTAAATGGGCGAGCAAGTCTGGTAGATCCCCTCCGCCATAAACTGCATACATGCCGCTCGCAGGAAGCCATTTCAAGTCAACCGAAAACACAAGAATGAGTAGTAAACCAAGCCAGAAAGAAGGAATTGAAATGCCTATAAGCACAGCAAAGGTCAAGATTTTATCGGTCCAGCCAAATTGATTGGCGGCTGTCCAAATACCGATGAGCAGACCCCAAACTGAGCATAAAAATAAGGCAGCTCCTGCTAGAATGAGCGTTGCTGAATAGCGCTCTAATACTTCATCAATGACAGGCCTGTTTAAGCTGTACGAGCGACCAAAGTCACCCTCAAACATGTTACTTAGCCAGATAAAATATTGTTGGTATAAGGGTTTATCCAGACCCAAATCTGAATTGAGTTTTGCAACGTTTTCCGGTGTCGCATAAGAACCGAGAATCGCAGTCGCTGGATCTCCCGGTATCATCGCCATGATAATGAATACGATAATGGTCAGGCCTAAAACAACGGGAATCAGGGATGCTAAACGCTGTAAAATATATACATGCATTTGTTACAGCCTTTTGATCAGAGAATGGAGGATCGCGCCACTCCTGAACGGGTGGAGCAGCGCGATAAAACGACATTTTATTTCTTCTTTACGTCCTTAAGAAGTAAGAAGAAAGATGGTTGTAACGAGAAGTCAGAAACGCGTTCGGTAACCGCAGCATTTTGCTTCCAATTTGCGATGAATGCCCATGGAGCATCGTCATGCACTATTGTCTGCATTTGTTTGTATAGCGCTGCACGTTCAGCTTGATCGGTGGATTTACGCGCGGCTTCAAGCAATTCATCAACCTTGGGGTTTGAATAGTAGCCTGAGTTGAAGCCACCTTTGTCAGGCCATGCTTCAGTGCGCAATGCTAGAAATGGAAGGGTATCCGGGTCGTTGGTCATCCAAGCCATTTCAGCCATGTCTGCTTTGCCTTCAAGGCCAGGATTTACCTTTCCAAGGAATGTGTTCCATTCGTAGGTTTCGATTTTTACGTCAATGCCGATTTTCGCAAGGTCTGCCTGAATCGCTGTTCCCATAGGTACAGGGTCAAGCATGCCAGAGCCGCCTTCTGTTACATAGAATGTTAACGTTGCACCTTCATGTCCGGCTTCTTTGATCAGCTGTTTTGCTTTTTCAGGGTTGTACGGGTATGGCTCCAGCTCTTCGTTATATGCCCATGAAAAGGCCGGTGGCGTAGGGCCGGCAGCAATTTTTGCTGTGCCTTGGAGGACTTTTTCAACGAGGGTCTTTTTATCGATAGCGTAATTAATTGCTTGACGTACGCGTTTGTCCGCAAATGGACCTTCTTTTGTGTTCAAAATCAGGAACCAAAGGTGTGGACCTGCTTGTTCGAGCAACTCATAGCCATTGCCATTAAATTGCGAGACGGAATCTGGTGGAATTTCTACGACCATGTCCAGGCCGCCTGAGAGCATTTCTGCTACGCGAGTATTGCCGTCAGTAATTGGACGGAACACGGCGGCTTTCAGCTCCGGTGCACCTTCCCAATAATTTTCATTTGCAGAAACGACGACTTTCGAATTGGATTCCCATTCTTCGAATTTGAAAGGGCCAGTACCTACAGGGTTGCGACCAAAGTCTTTACCGTGTTTTGCAACCGCATCGGGGGAGACGATCAAACCGGTAGGGTAAGCAAGGTTCGACAGGAATGGCGCATAAGGTGCGTCGAGTTTGAATTTTACCGTGTCTTCATCAATGGCGGTAACGTCTTCGATCGCGGAAAAGAAAAATGATAATGGGAACGGCCCGGTATTGTGGTAAGGGTGTTCTTCGTCAAGCATTCGGTCAAAGTTGAATACGACATCTTCCGCGTCAAAGGTGCTGCCATCATGAAATTTCACATTAGAGCGTAATTCGAAGGTGTACTCTGTACCGTCGTCACTAATAGACCAGCTCTTGGCCAAACTTGGCTCCACTTCCAGTGAGCCTGGTTTATAACGAACTAATCCATCATAAACGTTCATCAGAATCCGAAAGTCGTTGATTGCGGTGACGGCTTGCGGGTCTAAGGATTTTGGCTCTGCAATTTGTCCAATGATGAGAACGTCAGAGGGTGTTTGTGCTTGAACGGTTGGTATAGCGCCTAAAGCGGAGACGCAAAGCGCCGTTCCAAGCGCTTTTATTATGGATTTATTTTTCATGTATTCGCACTCCTTGAAGGGTAGAGAATCTATTTTTTATCATGATAAATTTGTCAGTTCAAGTTTATCATGATAAATATACAGACATTATTTTTACAGGGATCTATACATAATGACTCTATCCGTTCTGGCGTATGACTCTGAGACAGGCTCGATTGGCGGTGTCGCAGCAACAGGAAATCTTGCTGTGGGTGCATGGGTGCTTCGTGTCTCACCAGGGTATGGCGCGGTAGCAACACAAGGAACAAACGTTAGTACCTTATGGGGAGAGCGGGCTTTGAACATGCTGACATCTGAACAAAATCCGGATTATGTCGTGCAACAGATAATTGGTGATGACCCGGGAAAACAAACTCGTCAACTCGCAGTATTGAATGCTCAGGGAGAAAGTAGTGTTTTTACAGGAGAAGATAACCACCAGTTCAAGGGTTCAATTGCTTCGCATAATGCAGTTTTCACGGGGAACTGGTTGTCAGGGCCGGATGTTCTGCAAGCTATGGCCGAAGCCTACGCGCAAAATGCGAGAGCACCTTTTCCAGTTCGTCTGTTAGAGGCGCTAAGTGCCGGTGTTGAGTCTGGAAGTGATAGTCGAGGGACCTTATCTGCAGCTCTGTTAGTAAAGAGCATTGATTGCCCTCCTCTGGACTTGCGCGTGGATTACCATGAAACGCCCGTTGATGAGTTAAAGAACCTTTACCAAAAGGCTACGTCTTCCCCATATGTTGAATGGACGCAGCAGTTGCCCACTATTGAGGAGCCAAACAAATGTTGAACCGGTCCCCTGGAGAGGAGCTTCTAAATCGATTGCAGAAACTAGCTGAATGTTCAGAGCCGGGGCCGGGGCTAACGCGCCTACCTTTTACCCCTCAGCATGATCAGGCGCGGGAGTTGATTTCGAGTTGGATGCATCAAGCCGGACTGAACGTGCGCCTTGATGCTGC
The DNA here is from genome assembly GCA_036833965.1 of Oleiphilaceae bacterium. GTDB lineage: Bacteria > Pseudomonadota > Gammaproteobacteria > Pseudomonadales > Oleiphilaceae > PZPK01. The sequence goes on along the minus strand of DAITOW010000081.1, from coordinate 5,330 downwards.
TGGGACTTTAATCGGGAGAAAAAATGGGCCTGATGGGGCTCCGACCTTAGCGATGGGCTCTCATCAAGACAGTATCCGTCATGGCGGAATGTTTGATGGCATGTTGGGTATCGCGCTTCCTATTTTGGTTCTGGAGGGCTTGAAGGAATATGAATTACCGTTCTCCGTGGAGGTGATGGCATTCGCAGATGAGGAGGGTGTGCGCTTTCCAACGGCATTAATGGGCCCTCGAGCCATCGCTGGAACATTTGATCTGGATTGCTTGGAGTTAAAGGATAGGGACGGTATTTCTCTTAAGAAAGCACTAAACGATTTTGGTTGTCAGGCTGAAGAAATCCCGCAGTTAGTGAGAAAGCCGGAAGAGTTTCTTGGTTTTGTCGAGATTCATATAGAGCAGGGGCCGGTACTTGAAGACATGGAGCGAGGGCTCGGTGTTGTGACTTCTATTTGTGGTATTGAACGCTGGAAGGTTTCTCTGTTTGGCAAGGCCGGTCACGCTGGTACAACCCCGATGGAGTTACGCAAAGATGCGCTTGCGGGTGCGGCAGAAGTTGCTTTGGAAGTTGAGAAAGTTTGCCGCGCTACTCAAGGCGCTGTCGGCATTGTCGGGCGAATAGAAACGTTTCCGAATGTGGTAAACGTTATTCCCGCACAAGTTGATTTTACGATTGAGCTTCGTGCTGGTGAGGATAGTGTCAGGTCCAAAATCTCGTCACAAATTGCAAATGCAACGAGGCGTATTGCTTTAGATCGTCAGCTAAAGCTGGATATGGAGAAAACCTATGAGCAAAAAGCTGTGCCCTGTGATGAGGCATTAAGTGGTGCTCTGGCAAACGCCGTGTTGGAAGTTCAGGGTGATGCTCCAAAGTTAATGTCTGGTGCGACGCATGATGCTTCCGCAATGGCTGATGTGTGCCCGATTGCCATGCTGTTTGTCCGTTGTACTGATGGTTTGAGTCATCACCCTGACGAGGCGATGACAGCTCAAGATGGTGCGCTAGCAATAGCAACTTTGGAGTGTTTTTTGAAGAAATTAGCGGATAACTGATTTTGTAATCCGCTACGCAATGGTGGGCAACCGATCTTGAAGACTGATTCTGGTTAGTATTAAAAAATAGCCCCCTTAAATGGCTTTTATTAATTTGGTGTTGTAGGGCGAATCTCTACAGCAGAAATGCAACGGCACCGCCTGCCGCGCTTGCCATTAACAAAGGCGTGCAAACCTGCATGGACAGGCGGCCCTTCGAAAACACCGCAACCATTCCGGATTTTACGAGGCTGTTTGCGATGGAGGCAACGATGATACCTTTCGCTGCGACCTCTAGGGTCAAGCCATTGAGGCTTCCCCGGCTTAGCGCAAGGTTCACGGCATCTACGTCCGAAAGCCCCGAGACACTTGCAAGAAGATAGACGCCGGCATCACCGAACCAATCCTGCAGCGCATGAGATAAAACAATGGTGACGGCCAACAGTACACCAAAGAACACAGCAGAAGAAAGTTCCAAGGGGTTATGTAAGGGCGATTCACCGTTCGACAAGACTTCGTCGCGGCCAATGTACCAAATCACCAGACTCGGCAGATAAATCAGCAGAGTCATTGCGGCAATCGGTGTGATGAGCAGGGCTGCCAATTCCGGGTTGATAATGAAGCAAACAATGAGCACCCGGGGGAACATGGTACCGCAGGCCAGTAATATGCCCGTGGCAAGTAAGGGAGAAAGCTCAGGTTTATCTTGCGAGAGCTTGGAAAAATGCAGCGTTACTGCGGTTGAAGAGCTTAACCCGCCGAAGACACTGGTAAAGATAATGCCTTTCTCGGGGCCGGCAATCCTCACGGCAAAATAGCCCAGAAATGAAATCGATGAGATCAGAACCACCATCCACCAGACTTCAAAAGGGTTGATGGCGTTCCACGGCCCCATTTGCGTGTTGGGCAGAATGGGCAGGAATACGACGGAGATAAGTAACAGTTTTAAGCCTGCATCCAGCTCGGTTTCCTTTAGCTTTTTCAGTAGGCCGTGAATCTCTTTCTTGTTGTCGAGAACGATCGCGACAATCACTGCAACGGCAGCTGCCATTTCCGGCTGGCCCAGGCACGCGAGTGCACCAAGCACAAAGGTGATCAAAGAACCGATGGTTGTGGTGATACTCAGGTCTTTCGTCACTTTTTGCGCGTTAATGTAGGCAATGGCCAGAACCGCTGCGACGGCGACAAAAGCAACAGCGAGAAAGACGGGCGAAAAGGCCTTAGCGATTAACGCACTCATTGCGCCAAACATGGCGATGAGCACGTGGGTACGAATACCCGCGACGCGCCAGCCCTCTTCCTGATGACGATCTTTCCAGCCACGCTGAATGCCGATAATGGCGCCCAAACAAAACGCGACGCTCAGACCGATAAGATCATCCGTACCATTAAAAAAGTTTTCCACGAGTACTCGGGCCTATTTCTTTTGTTTTGCTTCAAACGCAGCCATTTGTTCAGGTGTTGCTGGTAGCTGGTGCTTTTCTTTCCACTCGGAATACGGCATGCCGTAAACGAATTCGCGCGCCGCATCATAATCGATCTCAAGGCCCTTTTCGGCAGCTGCCGCGGCATACCACTTGGATAAGCAGTTGCGACAAAAATCGGCAAGAATCATCAAATCAATGTTCTGTACTTCTTTGTGATCATCTAGATGCTTTAGAAATCGGCGAAGTACGGCAGCTTCAAGTTCTGTTTGGGTCGTTTGGTCTATCTCGTTGCTTTTAATTTCAGTGGACATGAACACTCCTTATGTTTCGTGTGCCGCAGTGTTGATACTCGCAGCCTGCTTGTCAATACGATTGCTTGTTGGACCCTTACAATCAAGGTATAACATCCGATAGCTGACGGATAATAATAAGTCAGTCACAACAAGCCAAATAAGACCACATACTAAAAGGATTTAGTCATGGCGATTCATACCTGGCCCGAGGGAGAGCGGCCGCGTGAAAAACTTCTATCAAAAGGGGCGAGTGCACTCAGTGATGCCGAGTTGCTTGCGATATTCCTGCGCACCGGAACGAAGGGGCGATCTGCGATCGATCTTGCTCGTGACTTGCTGATGCACTTTGGCGATTTGAACAAATTGCTCGGTGCCTCACTCAATGAGTTTTCGGCAAACAAGGGGATGGGCGCTGCAAAGTACGCTCAACTGCAAGCCAGCCTTGAAATGAGCAAGCGCGTGTTTCGGGACGAGTTGCGTGAGTCTACGTTTATCTCGAATCCGGATGCCTGTAAGCAATACGTTATGCACGCCCTTGGGCAGCGCATGCACGAGACGTTTGCGGTGCTCTATCTCAACACTCAGCATGCGATTGTCGGCTTCGAAGAATTATTTCAGGGCACCATCGATGCGGCTTCGGTGTATCCACGGGAGGTTGTTCGCAGTGTGCTGGCGAAAGGAGCTGCTGCAGTGATCCTGTGTCATAACCATCCATCCGGTTCGACAACGCCAAGCCAGGCAGATATCCAGATTACCCGGCGCTTGCAAGGTGCATTGGAGTTGATTGATGTGCGTGTTCTGGACCACCTGATTGTTGCCGGAAATCAAACCGTCAGCTTTGCAGAAAGGGGCTTGATATAGACCTTGGTCGAACGCTAGACCTTTGTCTAATGGTAGTAAGAGGGAGGATCGAGAACAATTTGATCATCCTTAATCTGTTCTGGAGATTACAATGACAGCGCCCCTGATCGACCCTAAAAGCTATATCAAAGGCTTTGAGCCAAATGTCACGCAAGAGCAATTCCCTGTGATGTACAAGGAATCCATTAATGACAATGAGGCCTTTTGGGCGAAACAGGCAGAGCGTATTGACTGGATAAAGCCTTTTACCAAAACCAAGGATGTTTCGTTTGCGAAAGACAACCTCTACATCAAGTGGTTTGAAGACGGCGAGTTGAACGTTTGTGTTAACTGTGTTGACCGTCATCTGGCAGACAAGGCGGATAAGACGGCGATCATCTGGGAAGGTGATGAACCTAGTGTTTCCCGCAACATCACTTACCGAGAGTTGCACCAGGAAGTATGTAAGCTTGCCAATGCCTACGAAGAGTTGGGCGTTGGTAAAGGGGATCGCGTTATTCTTTACATGCCAATGATCCCCGAAGCCGCTTACGCCATGCTTGCGTGTGCGCGTATTGGTGCGGTGCATTCGGTGGTCTTTGGCGGGTTCTCTGCCAGCGCCCTCGCTGACAGAATGGACGACTGCGAAGCCAAGCTCGTTGTGACCGCAACGGAGGGCAATCGTGGAGGTAAGAAAATACCGCTGAAATCGAGCGTTGACGATGCATTGGAAATCTCGGTTCGCAAGTCGGTGAAAAAAGTACTGGTGGTTGAAACAACCCATGACCTTGGCCATAACAAGCACGACTGGGATGTTGATTACGCGAGCTTTGTAGGCAAACAATCTACTGAGCATGAAGCTGTTACGGTAAACGCAGAAGATCCTCTGTTTATTCTTTATACCTCTGGCTCCACTGGCAAGCCAAAGGGTTTGCAGCATTCAAGCGGCGGCTATTTAACCTATGCTGCAACCACCTACTACTACACCTTCGATCATAAAGAAGGTGATGTGTACTGGTGTGCTGCGGATGTTGGTTGGATTACCGGACACACCTATATTGTTTATGCGCCGCTCGCAAATGGCGCGACCACCTTGATGTATGAAGGTGTTCCGACCTATCCGGATTGTGGGCGTGTCGGAAAGATCATCGACAAGCATCAGGTCAATATTCTCTACATTGCGCCGACGGCGATTCGCACCTTGATGGCGTCTGCGGAGGAAGCGATTTCCGGTAGTAAGCGCACAAGTTTGCGGATACTCGGAAGTGTTGGTGAGCCAATTAACCCGGAAGTCTGGCGTTGGTTCCATACCATGTTCGGTAATGGCCAGGCACCAATCGTTGATACCTGGTGGCAGACAGAAACCGGTGGTCATATGATGACACCGATGCCTTATGCAACGACTGCCAAGCCAGGCTCTGCTTGCCATGGTATGTTCGGTATTGAGCCGCAGCTTGTCGACACCAATAGCGATATTCTTGAAGGTGCTGCCAGCGGTCACCTTGTTATTCTCGATTCTTGGCCTGGGCAGGCGCGCACGATTTGGCGCGATCACGCCCGTTTTATTGAAACCTACTTTAGTCAGCATGAGGGCATGTACTTCACGGGTGATGGCGCCCGACGCGATGAAGATGGTTATTTCTGGATTACCGGTCGAGTGGATGATGTGTTAAATGTCTCCGGGCACCGGCTTGGTACTGCAGAGTTGGAAAGCGCACTGGTTTCCCATCCGGATGTTGCAGA
>DAITOW010000080.1:0-10626 GCA_036833965.1 Oleiphilaceae bacterium | reverse complement strand
GATCGAATTCCGATGGATTCTGGGCAAGGAAACGACGAACCGCACCAGTTGAAGCCAAGCGCAAATCAGTATCGATATTCACTTTGCGGACACCGTATTTAATACCTTCAACAATCTGCTCTACTGGCACACCATAGGTCTCGGGAATCTCGCCACCATATTCATTAATGATTGCCAGCCACTCCTGTGGTACAGAAGACGAACCATGCATAACAAGGTGCGTGTTCGGGATTCGCGCATTAATTTCCTTGATGCGGTCAATCGCCAAAATATCGCCGGTTGGTGGGCGCGTAAACTTGTAGGCTCCATGACTTGTACCGCAAGCGATTGCTAGCGCATCGACCTGAGTTTTACGAACAAAATCTGCAGCTTCTTCAGGATCGGTAAGCATCTGATCGTGTGACAGTGTACCCTCAGCGCCAATTCCATCCTCTTCGCCTGCTTGGCCGGTTTCGAGCGAACCCAGACAACCCAACTCACCTTCAACAGAAACGCCACACGCATGCGCCATTTCAACAGTGCGGCGGGTCACATCCACGTTGTACTCATAATCTGCCGGTGTCTTGCCGTCTTCGCCAAGCGATCCATCCATCATCACCGACGAAAAGCCGAGTTGAATCGAGCGCTGACAAACTGCAGGTGAAGTACCGTGATCCTGATGCATCACCACCGGGATGTGAGGAAATTCCTCTACTGCTGCCAGAATAAGATGGCGAAGGAAAGGTGCACCCGCATACTTACGAGCGCCCGCAGACGCCTGAACAATCACAGGGCTGTTTGTTTGATCCGCACCTTCCATGATTGCGCGCATTTGCTCAAGGTTGTTTACATTAAACGCAGGGATGCCGTAACCGTACTCGGCTGCGTGATCTAGCATTTGTCGCATGCTGATTAAAGCCATTTTATTCGCTCCTGAAGAAAATTATTGTTGCGCGCGCTCTGTGAGCATCGCGACCGCTGGCAGGGTTTTACCTTCGACAAATTCCAGGAAAGCGCCCCCGCCCGTAGAAATATAAGAAACCTTATCAGCAATACCATACTTATCAACTGCAGCAAGCGTGTCACCACCGCCTGCAATCGAAAACGCATCGCTCTCAGCGATAGCCTGTGAAAGGGCCTTGGTTCCCTCCCCAAACTGATCAAATTCAAAAACACCGACAGGGCCGTTCCAAATGATCGTACCTGCATTCTTAATAATCTCGGCAAACTGCTCGGACGTGCGCTGACCTACGTCAAAAATCATCTCATCCTCGGTAACGTCTTCGGCGCTTTTTGCTATTGCTTTTGCAGACTCAGAAAACTCGGTACCGACAACCACATCGACCGGAGTCGGAATCGAGGTCTTCGCTGCCAGAGCACGCGCATTCTCGATCAGATCGGGTTCATACAGTGATTTGCCAACCGGCTTGCCTGCAGCAGCGAGAAACGTGTTGGCAATACCGCCACCAACAATCAGTTGATCAACCACGTCGGATAGCGATTCAAGAACAGTGAGCTTGGTAGAGACCTTCGATCCGCCAACAATCGCGACCAAAGGACGCTTGGGTGTTTGTAGCGCCTTACCCAAAGCATCAAGCTCCGCAGCAAGTAAAGGGCCCGCACACGCGACAGGCGCAAAACGTCCTACACCATGCGTTGAAGCTTGTGCTCGATGTGCTGTACCAAATGCATCCATCACATACACGTCACAAAGAGCAGCATATGCTTTCGAGAGCTCTTCCGAGTCTTTCTTTTCGCCCTTATTGAAGCGAACGTTTTCAAACAACACAACATCGCCGTCGGCGATATCGCTTGGTACTTCAAGCTCCTTAACCAAGGGAACGGGTTTTCCAAGCAGCTCAGACAAATGATTCGCTACGGGCAGCAAAGAGAATTCATCAGCATATTCGCCTTCTGTAGGGCGACCAAGATGCGACATTAGCATCACCTTTGCACCTGCTTCCATCGCGGCCTTGATTGTTGGCAATGATGCCCGGATACGCGCATCACTGGTCACCTTGCCATCTTTTACCGGCACATTCAGGTCTTCACGAATAAGTACGCGTTTACCTTTAAGGTCAAGATCGGTCATCTTGATAACGTTCATATACTCTCTTTCCTACAAAGTTCAAAACAAAAACTAATTCTTCAAATGCACAGAGCACCAGTCATTCGCCACATCAAGCATCCGGTTCGCAAAGCCCCATTCGTTGTCAAACCATACCAGAAGCTTTACCAGATTACCTTGGCTGACACGGGTTTGGCTTCCATCTATCGTGCATGAGTGGGCGTCCTGAATAAAGTCGCTCGATGCGAGCGGTTCTTCAGTGTATGCCATCACGCCATTATAAAGCGTGTTTGCATGTTCCTTTAGCAAAGCATTCACATCATCGGGAGTCACAGACCTTTCAACTAAGACGGTCAGATCTATCGCCGAAACATTAATGGTTGGCACACGCATGGCTACTGCGGATAAGCGCCCTTCCAACTCTGGAAGCAAACGCTCAATGCCCTTTTCCAAAGCCGTTTCGACCGGAACCATATTACTCATCGCGCTTCGGGTACGCCGCAAATCCTTATGGTGATAAGCATCGATAATCGGCTGATCGTTCATCGCAGAATGAATCGTCATCAAGCTACCGGAAAGCACGCCAAAATTACTGTGCAGGGAATTCAGTACCGGCACAATTGCGTTCGTAGTACAGGAGGCATTTGAAACAATTCGGTCCTGAGCATCCAGCGAATTCTCATTTACACCAAATACGATGGTTTTATCGACGTCATGACTTGCTGGCTGGGAAAACAAAACAAATTTAGCGCCACAAGCGATATGCTTCTCTGCTTCCTCGCGTGATGAATATGCGCCGGTGCACTCAAAGACGATATCAACGTTGTTCTCATGCCACGGAAGATGCTCAAGCCCCTCGTGATGAGACAGCTTTATCCTGTCGCCATCAATACACAGTGTTTCAGCATTCTCGACAGATACAGGTAGCCTGAATCGTCCGTGCGTTGTGTCGTAACGCGTCAGGTACGCAATGGTATCTATATCCGCCAATTCATTAATGGCTACAATCGAACACTTGTCTCGCAAGTCGCTCTCGTAAAGAGCTCTCAAAATGCTCTGACCAATGCGACCGTAGCCATTGATGGCAATACGCCATTTCATAAAGCTGCCTTGCTTAGCCTGGCTTGATTAAAGCAACTCTTGCGCTGTTGCAACGACGTTCTCGACCGTGAACCCGAACTCTTCAAACAACAAGTTAGCAGGAGCCGACTCACCAAAACTGTCCATTCCAACAATGCGACCATCAAGACCAACATATTTGAACCAGAAATCTGCGATACCCGCTTCAATCGCAACACGTGCTGTAACCTCTAGAGGTAAAACACTTTGCTTATATTCTGCGGATTGACGATCAAAGACATCCGTAGAAGGCATCGAAACAACACGCACCTTGGTGCCAGCGTCTTGAAGTTGCGCAGCAGCATCTTGCGCCAACGCGATTTCAGAGCCAGTGGCGATAAGAATCAGATCCGGGGTTCCGTCACAGTCTCTAAGTACATATGCGCCTTTCGCTATATCAGCGAGCTGGGTAGCACTGCGCTCCTGATGCGGCAAGTTCTGACGGGAGAATACCAACGATGAAGGGCCATCAGTGCGCTCTACAGCCGACTTCCAGGCTACAGCTGATTCAACAGCATCACAGGGTCGCCAGCAGTCCATATTAGGAGTGCTGCGTAGTGAAGCCATCTGCTCTACTGGTTGGTGCGTAGGGCCGTCTTCACCCAAACCAATCGAATCATGCGTATAAACAAAGATAGAGCGTTGCTTCATTAGTGCCGCCATGCGAACCGCATTGCGTGCATATTCCATAAAGATTAGGAACGTCGCACCGTAAGGAATAAAGCCACCATGCAAGGCGATGCCGTTCATAATGGCGGACATTCCGAACTCTCGAACACCATAATGTAGGTAATTTCCAGCTGCATCTTCAGCAGTAACCGCCTTTGAACCACTCCAGATAGTCAAGTTGGAAGGAGCAAGATCAGCTGACCCGCCCATAAACTCGGGCAGTAATGGCCCGAAAGCATTTAATGTGTTTTGTGAAGCCTTACGACTCGCAACCGTACTTCCCTCGTTCTGGCAGGCTTCTACATACTCTTGAGCCTTACGGGAAAAATCAGCGGGTAGTTCGCCATTCAAGCGGCGCTTGAGTTCTGACGCTAACTCAGGGTAAGCAGATGCGTAGGCGTCAAACCTGGCATTCCAGTTTGACTCCAGTTCAGCACCCTTGGCTTTGGCGTCCCATGCAGCATAAATGTCCTCAGGAACTTCGAATGGAGCGTGATTCCAGCCAAGCTTTTCGCGTGTGAGAACGATCTCGTCATCACCCAAAGGTGCGCCGTGACACTCTTCCTTGCCTTCCTTGTTCGGTGAGCCAAAACCAATGACCGTTTTACAACAGATGATTGTAGGCTGCGTCGTATTTGCCTTCGCTTGTGCAAGCGCAGCTTCAACGGCATCTGAATCATGTCCGTCTACTGCCGGAATAACCTGCCATCCATAAGATTCAAAGCGTTTTGGTGTATCGTCGGTGAACCAGCCTTCCACTTCGCCATCAATAGAAATGCCGTTATCATCATAGAACACGATCAGCTTGCCTAACCCAAGCGTGCCAGCGAGCGAACATACCTCGTGAGAGATACCTTCCATCAAACAACCATCTCCTGTGAACACATAGGTATAGTGATCCACAACATCATAGTTATCCCGATTAAATTGTGCTGCCAATGTCTTTTCAGCGATTGCCATGCCTACCGCGTTTGCGAGGCCTTGCCCCAAAGGTCCGGTCGTTGTTTCAACGCCGGGTGCATAGCCGTACTCAGGGTGTCCTGGAGTTTTCGAGTGCAACTGGCGAAAATTCTTGAGGTCATCAATGCTTAAGTCGTATCCCGTAAGGTGCAGCAGCGAATAAATGAGCATTGAACCATGACCGTTCGATAGCACAAACCGATCACGGTTTGCCCAACCGGGATTTGCAGGATTGTGGTTAAGATGGCCGTTCCAAAGCACTTCGGCGATGTCAGCCATGCCCATTGGCGCACCAGGGTGACCTGATTTGGCTTTTTGAACTGCGTCCATACTTAAAGCACGAATTGCGTTCGCTAATTGACGGCGTGATGACATCTACGATCTCCCAGGGAATGGTTTAATGATACGGCTTGAAAAAAAGGGGGTGTATTTTCGCTTAAATGCGGAGCGTGAGCAACCGCCACCGCGGTGCGGTGGCGAAATATAAGCGATTTAAACTAACTTGCGTGCGTTGTGCTCTGCGCAAGATCGAGAAGTTCCCTCAGCGCGACCGAGTACATGGCATATTCGGCGTCGTCCGTTGCTTTGAGCTCTGTCAGGGTTTGCTTCCAGCGAGCAACAAGATCCGCATGATGCTCCATCCAGGCATCAATGCGTTTCTGCATATCCTTCGATGCGCCTTTCATATTCATCAAACCAACAGTTAACGCTCGTTGCTGCCAGTCCAAATCCTCTCTAAACGCCTCTCGGGCCAGCGCCTGCCAGTGTGTGGACGGTGTGAGTGAATCAATTTGCTGCGCAAACCAATTCAAATCAAGATAATCACCGATGCTGTAATACACCTCGGCAACACGCTCGAGCGAAGCATTCGAACTTTCATGCGCCTCAATAATACCGAGCGCGGCATAGGTGAAACTCGCACCCGAGACCAAAGCCGCAACATCATCCGGCACACCTTCATCGACCAGAGCACTGTGCCGTGCAGCCCAACGCTCTTTCACACTCCCACGCAAGTATTTGGGAAGATCGCTTGAAATCTGCTCGACACCCTTGGAGAAGCGCTCGATGTCCGAAAGCACTTTCAACTCAGACCGTCTATTGCGAATTAACCAGCGTACGGCGCGTCGCATCAGCGACATTAGCTGAGTCATCATGTCTATTTGTGTGGCTGCGGACACTTTATAGTCCAAGTTTTCAATGCTCTCCCACCAGTAGTCGAGCTTGAAAACATCGCGCGCAATCAGGTAAGCCATAGCGATCGCTGTCGGGTTCGCTCCGGTTGAATTGTGTAGTCTAGCAACGAAAGAAATACCCATATGATTAATCATATCGTTCGCAACCTGTGTCGCGACGATTTCGCTATGCAGTTGGTGCTTATCAATCTCTTTCTTGAATTTTTTACTCAGGCGCGCCGGGAATACCCGGTGGATCTCCCTCGAAACATAATCATCACCTGTAAACGCTTCCTGATTTAACGCCTCTTTCATGTCTCCCTTAACGTAGGAGATCAGCACCGCAAGCTCGGGTCTTGTCAAACCCTTGCCATTGGATTTGCGCTCAACCATTTGTTCCTCGCTCGGAAGAAACTCCAGCTCACGGTTTAGCTTGCCGGATAATTCAAGAGAGTTCATCAAGCGCCGATACTCCTCAATACGAACAACCGCCTCGTAATTGGCAATACTGATCGCCTGAGTTTGACGATAATTGTGCTGCAGAACATGCTCGGCGACATCACCGGTCATGTCATAGAGCAAGCTGTTTCTCTGCTTCTCGGTCAGATCACCTGCTGCGACAACTCCATTAAGCAGGATCTTTATGTTTACTTCATTGTCGGAGCAATCAACGCCACCGGCATTATCGATGAAATCGGTATTCAACAGTCCACCTGCGGATGCATACTCGATGCGCGACCTCTGTGTCATTCCGAGGTTGCCACCTTCTCCGATCACCTTAACTTGCAATTCCCTGGCATCAACTCGAAGCCCATCGTTCGCCTTATCACCGCAGTCTGCGTGTGTTTCTGTGGAAGCCTTGATGTAGGTACCAATACCTCCAAACCAAAGCAGATCCGCTTCAGCTTTTAGAATTTCATGAATGAGCGCTGTGGGCGCCAACTGATTGACGTCGAGTTTTAACCAGCTTTTGACCTCAGGGCTAAGTTTGATTGACTTGGCGTCACGACTGAACACGCCTCCGCCTTTCGAAATAAGGGCAGAATCATAGTCTTCCCACGATGAACGCGGCAGCTCAAACAGGCGCTTACGCTCGATAAAGGAAGCAGCAGGATCCGGGTCAGGATCAAGGAAAATATGCATATGATTGAAGGCAGCAACCAGTTTGGTTTTATCAGACAACAGCATGCCATTACCAAAGACGTCGCCGGACATATCGCCGACTCCTACACAGGTAAACGGTTCTTCCTGGACATTATGGCCAAGCTCCTTGAAATGCCTTTGTACGGAAACCCAGGCACCTCGCGCAGTGATACCCATTTTCTTGTGGTCATAACCCTGACTGCCACCCGACGCAAAGGCATCACCCAACCAGTGCCCCCGCTCCAGCGAAATCTGATTCGCTATATCCGAAAACGTCGCCGTTCCCTTATCCGCAGCAACAACCAAATAATAGTCATCTTCATCGTAACGAACGGTGCTCTTTGGCGGTACGACCTTACCCTTAACCAGATTGTCGGTCACATCAAGCAATGCAGAGATAAAGATTTTGTAGCAAGCAATGCCTTCTTTCATGAACGCATCCCTGTCTCCCTGCGGCAACTTCTTCGCAACAAAGCCGCCTTTGGCTCCAACCGGAACAATAACCGCATTTTTAACCTGTTGTGCCTTGACCAGACCTAACACCTCTGTACGGTAGTCTTCATTACGATCCGACCATCTCAATCCACCACGAGCTACTTTACCGCCACGCAGGTGCACACCTTCAACTCGTGGTGAATAGACAAATATCTCAAACATGGGTACCGGCAAGGGAACATTCGGGATCTTGCGGGGCAATAATTTGAACGAAATATACGACTTGAACTTGTCTTTCAGCTTTTGATAGAAGTTTGTTCGCACCGTTGCCTTGATCAGGTCAAGATACAAACGCAGTATTTTGTCTTCGGTAAGATTGGGCACATCCTCCAGACCCGCCAGAAACTCATCTTCTAGCTTCGCAAACGCTTTTTCTCTTTCGGACTTTTTCGGACCTTCAGGATCAAATCTGAGGCAAAACATTTCGAGCAGCAACTGCACCAGGTTATCGTGATTAACCAAGGTATTGGAAATCAACTCCTGCGAGTTGCTCACCCTGACCTGTCGCATGTAACGTGCGTAACTTCTGAGCACAGCGATGTCACGCCAACCCAGATAAGAGGTAACCAGCAATCGATTGAATCGATCGTTTTCAGCGCGCTGATCCCAGATCTCTTTGAAGAGCACCTCAAATTTGTCTTTGATCTTCGCAAGATCAATGGCCTTCCCGCTATGCGATTGAAGCGAGAAGTCGTGTATCCATGTGACAGAGCCCGATAAACTTCGAACAACAAAAGGACTTTCACCAATAACACGAAAGCCCATATTCTCAAAAATCGGCATAACATCAGAAAGCGTCACCGGTTGCAGGCCGAAGAACAGCTTGCAATGGAAAGTATCCTCTCCCTCATCGATGGATCGGTAAAAGCTCATTTCAAGGCCGCCTTCACGATCGATTGTATCAACATGATGCAAATCCAATGCGGCTCGACGTGGCGCAAAAGCCTCCCGATAGCTTGCGTTAAAGCCCTGACGGTAGTTTTTGGCAAGATAACTTCCTTGCTCTTCCCCATATTGCTCCGTTAACGCGCTCTCTAAGTCGTCATACCAGGAGACAACAACACCCAGAATCTTTTGCTCTATCGCTTCAAACTTGGCTCGCGAGGGGACTTTGTCTGTCAGTTTGATGTTGAACTGCGTGCGCGCCAACGGCGACTCGGAAAGCAGCGTATTAAAATCAATGTCTTCGGCATCCAGCTCTTCAACCAACAGGTCCTGAATCTTCAAACGAAGATCGGTATTAAAGATATCCCGGGGAACATAAACCAAAGCACAAACAAAGCGCCCGAACGCGTCTTCGCGCAAATAAATACTGACCTTGCGACGCTCCTGCGCATACAGCGCCGAACTGATGGCCTCAAACAAGCGCTCCGCACTGACCTGAAACAGCTCATCTCTGGGAAAGGCAGACATGAGCTGCTCAAATTCTTTACCCGAGTGATCCCGGCGATCATAACCGGACAGTTCACGCGCCTGGGCGACTTTTTGGCGCAAAAGAGGAACCTTGTTCAGATCATCATTAAACACACGTGCGGTGTACAAACCGAGGAAGCGTCGCTCTCCAACAAACTCCCCTTTCTCATCAAATTTTTTGACAACGATATAATCTGCATAGGCTGGTCTATGCACTCGAGACCTGCGAGAGGACTTCGCAAAGAGGAAAACTTCTTTTTTTAGAATGTGCTCACGCGTGTGCTTCGGCACGTCCTTAAGCACGACTCGAGGATCACTTTTATATGCATCTTTCAGTACACCAAGAGCGGTGGCATCCTGACGAACCAATGCACGCTCTGCCCCTTCTCCTTCGACCACATACTCCACATACCCCAAAAACGTGAAGCTGTTGCTCGCGAGCCAATCCATGAACTCGCAGGCCTCGGCCAGCTCTTCCTTCGTAGTATGAATGTGGCCCTTTTCTTTCCAGCTATCGGTGATCGCCGCCACGCGTGCCAGCATGGGCTCATAATCATCAACGGCGTCCGAAACCTCAGCGAGAATACCTTCAAGCCGTGCCTGCAAAGCAGCAATCTGATCAGATTTGGTGATCCGGTCGATTTCAATTCGAATGAGAGCTTCTTCCGAACATCCACCGGCTTCATCTACCAAACGGACCAAATTTCCCGTTTCGTCCCGCTGACTGCACAAAATCGCGTGCTGAATACCCTGAACTCGCAAATTCATCTCGGTGAGAGCGATGCGGAGAGAATCGACAATAAATGGCATATTTCTCATTAGAACCGTAATTACGGTATGTGGAGACTGCCATCCGTCGACCTCAAGCCCGGGGTTCGAAATAGAAATCTTGGTTTTGACCGTTAGCGGGTCTTCAAGAAACTTCCACAAACTAACGAGATATCCAAAAACGTCATTCACTCGCCGACCAACAAATTCTTCCGTGTAAGCAGAATCAATAAATCGATGAATAAAACCGGTAATGTCTTCTTGCTTGGACTTACTAATCTGTTCTTTTGCCAGTGTCTCTAACTGCTTAAGTATGGCGCGTTTATCTTTTGATTCGATCAGTTTCATAAATCGTAGACTCGATGTTTGCTTTAGCTCAGTCCATATCGGACCACTGCAAGGAAGCGTAGTTGAATTTTTATTAGTCAAAAACTCGATTAAGAATAGTTCATTGCATAGAAATTGCGTATTAACAGGACTTCCTTTAGCTTTAACCCCCCTATCAAACTCAACAGGCCTTTTTGGAGAAGTGGTGAATGGGATCTAAACAGGTATTTGAGCAATTACGCACATCTCTTGAAGAATCGATCATTGGGCAACCTCATCTCGTAGAGCGGCTGCTCATCAGTTTGCTGGCCGATGGCCATATGTTGGTTGAAGGCGCGCCGGGCCTCGCTAAAACAAAAGCGATTAAAGCACTATCCGACAACATTGAAGGTGATTTCCAGCGAATTCAATTTACCCCGGACCTTCTGCCCTCAGACGTCACGGGCACCGAGATTTATCGCATGGAGACGGGCACGTTCGATTTTCAGAAGGGCCCGATATTCCACAACCTGA
>DAITOW010000079.1:3184-10640 GCA_036833965.1 Oleiphilaceae bacterium | reverse complement strand
GAAAGTACAAGACGAGCTGCTGAAGAACTCGTTTGGTGTTCGGAGCACCATCATACTGATGTAGATCGACAAAGGTGGGTAACCGTCGTACCAAAGCTCTTGAAGCAAATTTCTGCAGGGCTCGAAAAGACTGCTTTCGAGCAATCGGCTTCACGCGAACTAATAGAAAAAGTCCGAAAGTCTCTTGCTGCCCTTTTTCGAGAGAGCTCTTTGAGCAATCAGGTGCCCCGGACCACTCGCTTTAAAGGAACCCGTCCCAGCGGTGTAATAAGCGCAAAATCGTCTTCATCTCCAGCTTTTGGCACTTCACGGAGCAATAAGTTTCAGAATGCAGATTCACGGCCGCCAATCAATCTGTCAATAGGCTCATGGATTGAAGTTAGCAGCCAGGAATTGGAGAGAAAAAGATACAAACTCGTCAGCCATATTGTCGAAGCAGATACTTATGTTTTTGTAGATCGCCTCGGATTGCATGCTCTAGAGTATTCGAGAGAGCAACTCGCAAAAGCGCTAGCTAAAAAACAAATCACTTTATTGGAGAAAGGTGCCCTAGTCGATCGAGCACTCAGCCATGTAATGGCAAACTTCAAACGCCATTAATCCTATTACCTACCAACCCAACATGAACCGTCATGCTTTAGTACTAGCACTTTCGATTGCTCTCTGCACGCATATCGTTTTGTATGCGCTACTAAACCTTTGGCCCGCACCAACACCTGACATCGTAAAAAAGAGCATACCTGTCAGACTGGTGGTTTCTCCTGACCGCAAACCCAGCACCGCGAGCCATGCTTCAAACGCACAACAAGCAAGAGCCACGGAAGAAACAATAAGTTCAACCGGCGAAAACACCTTCAAAGTTAAAAGCGCTGAGCAGTCCATTAACTCACCCTCTCTAAACTCAAACACTCGTCAGGCAAACTCCTCGCAAAGCGCAGCCAGCCAGAATCGAAGCGAACGTAGCAGAGCTCAAGCATCTTCCATTCGCCAGATATTCTCTAGCACCGCTGAAGAGAAACAACCAATTCAGGCTGTTCAAAAAGAAGCTACTCAAGCAATGAGTGATTATGAGATCCAGCTACTGAAGCATCTCTTAGCAGGAGAACTTTACGACCAGTTTCACCGCTATATGAGATCTCAAAAAGAAACGCAGGTTGATTTCCGGGTACGCATTCGACTATTTGAAAACGGAGCGATAAAATCAGCCAGCATTCTCGATAAAAGCAAAGACCTTGATATTGATCGACTTGCGGTCAATGCAGCGTACAACGCGAGCCCTTACCCCAGACCGCCAGAAGAAGATTTTGAAGTTAACTACACCTATGACATATCGATGAGTTATAACGAGAGCGGCCTTCACTAGCTAACAAGGGTAAATTGACTCTCCGTAAAGATGAAGATCCTCCAGAATCTGGGCATGCCTTGAACCCGGTGTTACTTGCGATGCTACGTCTTGCAGTTCCTGAGAAAAATCCTTGAAGTTTCGACAGTCATGGTCTGAGCTCATCAGGCGCGAGAAACAGAAAGCGAGCCACTTCTCATGCTCATCAGAGCTCAAAGCCTCAGGAAAATTACGCGCTTTATAGCGAAACAACATTTCTTCGAGTCTTGGATCCTGGAAACAAGTCACACAGTCTGCCAACTCGTTAACACCCATTCTTCTGATTTTCGACATTTCAGCCTTGTCTTGAGGAGAGAAAAACCCTCCGCGGTAGATCATCAGATCCGGGTCATCAATGATGGGATCATCCTGCCTCGATTCAAACACATCTCTGACGTGCATCAAGGACTCCCGAGAAGAACGCAGCAACTTCAAGTGCTCTCGCATGGACTCAAGATCTAGCCCCCAAGCCTCCAGCCGCGCTTCAGGAATCACTTTAATCATCGAAGCCGGCGCCACCATAGGACATTTGTTAAGATGCACGAGCTTCAAAGCAGGTCTCTGTGTGAGCTCTTTTCCGTCCTCATCATATTGAGTCTTGGTGTAAAGCAGTTCTCTCAATTGCTCTGCAGAATGATCAAGCAATACTTTCGGATTTTGGCGCAAATCGAAGCAGATAATGGCGTTCTGATTCGTAGGATGCGGCATCAATGGATACATCATTGCACAACATCCTTTCGTCACCGGAATTTTTGAAGACACATGAATAAACGGCTGACCTCCGTTTTCCTCAAAAAACGTTTTCACCGCGCCCTTTGTTCGCAGTCCAAAAGCATGACTATAAAGTTTCGGTTGCTTGTCCTTAATGAGTTTTGCCAGGGCAATGGTTGCGTAAACATCTGACATCGCATCATGCGCAGCTTCGTGCTGAATGCCATTTGCTTCCGTCAGCTTTTCAAGACGAAACGAGACCTTGCCATCTTCTCCGACTGGCCATTGAATTCCTTCCGGGCGAAGCGCATAAGTAAGGCGGACGACATCAATCAGATCCCAGCGGGAGTTGCCGTTTTTCCACTCTCGCTCATAAGGATCATAAAAATTTCGATAAAAAAGATTACGACTAACCTCATCATCAAAACGAACACTGTTATAACCTGCAACACAGGTTTCAGGTTCAGAAAACTGAGCGTGTATCTGCGCAGCGAACTCTGCTTCTGACACCCCTTTCTGAATTGCTTCTTGAGGGGTAATGCCTGTCACCAGACAAGCCTGAACCGAAGGCAAGTAATCCTCAGCAGGTTTTGCGTAAAGTGTAAAAGGATCGCTGACAATGTTTAGATCGAGATCGGTACGAATGCCTGCGAATTGACAGGGCCGGTCTCGTTGAGGGTCTGCACCAAAGGTTTCGTAATCGTGCCAAAGAATTGATTGCATAGATTCGGAGTCAAAGAAATCGTCAAACCCCGATGATACCCGTCTCTGGAATTAGTAGCTAGAACAAGCCGTTACCGCGATCAATGTATTCAAGACGGACGCGTTCATTGCCGGCGGTATTTAGGCCGGAATTCATGTCAATTTGCATAGCAGTAGGCAAGTTAATGAAAGCACCCAGATCAGCATTCAAAGTACCGTCTGAAGTCATCCAGTCTGTTGCTTGCTTCTGAAATCCAATAAAGAAGTCCTTGGTATAATCTACCGCACCGGTTTCCTTATTACGCTCGCCGATGTCCAGAGTTTTGAATGCACCAAGATCGTAACAATACCAGGAGATGCTACAGTCTGTTGTACCACCAGTGTATGCCTTATCAACACCAATATAGGTAGAACGGGAATTGTCCAAATCGCCATTACTGTTCAGCATAGCTGACGTGTATTGGGTGCCGAAATAATCAACGATTTCCATTTCGACATTACCAGACAGGCTATTGAAATCACCAGAGAGTTGGCCTCGCGCCTCGCCGAAACCAATACGAAAACCAATTAATTCATCCTGATCATCTCGAGCCAGCTCGAAATAAGGGTCGTTCAGTTCAAAAGGGATAATGTCGTTGACAGCATAGGTTTTGCCATCAAGCTGTATCTTTGAAGCATCGGTTGAAATCGAACCTAGACCAAGGTTAGTAATATCGATGTCAGCCGCAAGAGTTTCACCAACCTTGTCATAACGCCCAGCCTCAAGCGCATCAATGTTCATCTGAACATCGGCTTCCATTCCAAGCGTCACGCGTGTGTAACTGGTCGAGCCAAGTTGCTCTACATCAAAAGCGACTGCCGCCTGACCAGAGTATTCACTCAACTCATCGTCAGAAATCGGCTGAAGTTCAGCCGATACCGCCGCCGGCAGACATAGAGCTGCAGCAAACAGTAACTTGAGCGAGCGAATTTCCAACAGTGTCACGATTATAAATACCTTTTAAATCTCTTCGCGTTCGGCAGTCCATGGGTATAAGCATCAAGTTATTTTTGTTTTAATCATTGTTCTTATGTTTCAGAACGTAACTCTAACTGATACATCGGAAGGGGTATGTGATGACTGCCACAGAGAAGCTGTGACCGAGTGACAATACCCCGAACTTTGACCACAAATCAGAACCTGTTCACATTTATCGACCGCTTTGCCAGGGCGCTTTCGGGTCTGCGAACCTTCTAAGAAGGTAGATTATCAAGAGCCGGTGCCAGCTGTCGCAATGCGTATGTGAACAATAAAAAAACCCGCTCAATGAGCGGGTTTTTGAAAACCAATTAACGAACTTATTCTGCGGCCGAGCTGACAAGTTCTTTTAGCTCACCTGATTCATACATCTCAGTGACGATATCACAGCCACCAACGAGCTCACCTTTCACATAGAGCTGCGGAAATGTAGGCCAGTTTGAATATACCTTTAGGTTCTCCCGAATCTCAGGATTATCAAGGATATTGATGTAAGCAAATCGCTCACCGCAAGCCATCAAGGCTTGAACTGTGCGCGCAGAGAACCCACACTGCGGTTGCTGCGGCGTCCCTTTCATGTATAACAAGATCGGGTTCTCTTCAATTTGAGCTTTAATCGCATCCATAATGGACATATCTATTACCTTCTAAATAAATTTCGAGCGTACTTTACCAGTTATTCCTGAGGCGACCAACCACCACCACCAGGAGTTTGTATCGTTATGGAGTCTCCCGATGAAACTTCAAGCGCGATTTTTGGAGGAAGAGCCACCCCGTTCAACATGTTCGCCCCCAGCGAGCCCGATGCCGCTCTTGTACCCCAGGGTTGCACTAGCCGACGCTCTGTTAGAAGCGTCACGGATGCCGAGTCCAGAAACTTGTAGGAGCGAACCAAACCATTGCCGCCACGAAACGCTCCATCACCACCGGAACGGTCGCGGATAGCATACTGTTCAATGCGCAATGGGTAGTGGAGTTCCAAGCTCTCAATCGGTGTATTCAGGGTATTTGTCATGTGGCACTGCACGGCATCAAGCCCATCCCCCTTACTATGAGCACCCATACCGCCGCCGAGCGTTTCATAATAATCCCATCGCAATCTGCTGTTATCGCCTGCGCTCCCCATAGCGATATTATTCATGGTGCCCTGCGCAGCTGCAGGCATACTCACTCCTAACACGGATAACGCACCCTGTACCAGATCGACAATTCGCATGCTGGTCTCGACATTACCGGCAGCAACCGCTGCACCCGGGCTTGCATTGAGAACCGAGCCTTCCAGCGCATGGATTTTTATAAACCGAAATACCCCGTCACATTTGGGCGCATAATCAGGAAGCAGACAGGCCACGAGATAATAAACAGAAGCGGCAGAAACACTCAGAGGGCAATTGAGATTTCCCTCAACCTGCTTGCTACTTCCACTAAAATCAAACACCAGCTGCCCATCGAAGTTAGACAACTCCAAAACCAGCCTGACAGGCTCATCGCTAAAACCATCGCCATCAAGCACATCTTCAAATCTTGCATGTCCTTGCGGAATATTCTCAATGAGTTTAGTCATAAGCTGCGCGCCATAGTCGTGAAGCGCCCGAGTCATTAGCTCAAAGAATGCAACAGGATCCTTCTCGTGGCAAAGCGATGCCTCAAGACGGGTAAGACCCGTTTTATTCGCGCTTATTTGAGCAACAAAGTCTTCCGGGAGCTCTCCCGAGCATTCAGGGTCAATGCTACGTATCCGATTTGCGAGAGGCTCATTCAGCTCACCACCACACAGTAATTTCTCGGGTGTAAGAACAATCCCCTCCTCCTCCAATGAAGTACTTAGAGGCATTGAACCCGGCGCACTTGCTCCTATATTTGCGTGATGCGCGCGATTGACGACAAAGCCTGCCAGTTGGCCACAAAGGAAAAACGGCGCGATCAGGGTGACATCAGGTAAGTGCGTCCCACCTTGAAAAGGGTCATTGACGACGACCATATCCTCAGGATGCCACTCAAAACGAGTGACCAAGCCTTTCATTGCATACGCCATACTTCCTAAATGCACCGGAATATGAGCTGCCTGAGCCAAAATTGCGCCGTCTCGATCGAATAAGGCGCACGAAAAATCCAATCGATCCTTTATGTTTGGCGAAAAGGCACTTCTTTGCAGAACGTACCCCATCTCATCGCAAACGGCGTTCAATTTACCTGAAAAGATAGCCAGGTCGATGCCGCTAACCTTGTTCTTTCCGCTCATTATTTGTTCCAAACCATCACTTCCGAAGAATAAGTGCAAAATCAGCCATTATATTCTCACTCTTTTGCTAAACTCTCTATGATCATTTGAATATCGCTTCTTCCCTGCTCCACAAAAATCAGGTAATCGCTACATGTCAGAACCAGCCATCATGAATACATACGGGAAGCTTTCAGTCTCCTTCGAAAGTGGAGACGGCTGTTGGCTCTTCGATACCGACGGAAACAAATATTTTGATACCTTTTCCGGTGTAGCTGTGAGCGGTCTGGGACACTCTAATCCTGCCATTGCAAAAGCAATCAAGGACCAGGCCTCTCGTCTCATCCACTGCTCCAATGTCTATCATAGCCCTTTGCAGCAGGAGCTGGCCGAGAAGCTTCGCGCCCATACCGGCATGGATAAAGTCTTTTTATGCAACTCTGGCGCGGAAGCCAACGAAACAGCAATCAAGATTGCACGCAAATTTGGCAACGAACGACAACTCAAAACACCGACGATCGTCACTATGAATCGGGCATTTCACGGGCGAACCATGGCCACCTTGTCAGCTTCCGGCAATCCAAAAGTCCAACAAGGTTACGAACCGCTTTTGGAAGGATTCGTTCAAACAGAAATGAATGATCTGGATGCGCTGGAGACACTAATCTCTTCAAGATCGGACATCGTTGCGGTCATGCTAGAACCGGTTCAAGGGGAAGCCGGGATTCATCAGGCAAGCATCGAGTTTCTCACTGGTATACGGGAGTTATGCGACAAACATGATCTCCTGATGATTTGCGATGAAATTCAGTCTGGTTGCGGTCGAACAGGCGCGTTTTTAAGCTACCAACACGCAGAGATCATGCCGGATATTGTCACGATCGCCAAAGGTCTGGGCAATGGATTTCCTGTCGGAGCCTGCCTGGCTCGTGGCGCTGCAAGCAAAGTACTCACCCCGGGTAGTCATGGCAGCACTTTTGGTGGCAATCCGCTCGCCAGTAAAGCAGCCCTAACGGTCATCGAAGAAATAGAAAAACACGATTTAATTCATCGAGCCCGGGAGATGGGGGAACACATACTCACTGAGCTTAGTGAAGCACTGCTCGGAGCTGACTACGTTGCAGACGTGCGAGGCAAAGGGCTTATGATAGGCATTGAGATGACCGACCCTTGCTTTGCTCTGGTTCCCATTGCAAAAGAAAAGGGTATCCTGCTTAATGTCACTGCTGACAAGGTGATCCGTCTACTCCCACCACTTACGATGAGCAATGAAGAATGCGAGTTTCTAATTGATGCGGTTATCCAAATTATCCGGCTCTATGCAGCAGATGACCGGGCGAAACCCCGTAATAGCTAAGGCATAAAACCTCAACATTTGAGAACAGGCAGTACATGGCACTTAGACATTTTCTCTCTCTGGATG
>DAITOW010000079.1:0-3174 GCA_036833965.1 Oleiphilaceae bacterium | reverse complement strand
CGAAGAACTCAAGCAAATCATAAATCGTTCGATCGCGCTGAAATCAGAACACAAGTCCGGAACGATTTTCGAACCGTTAAAAAATAACGTTCTAGCCTTAATCTTTGAGAATTCCTCAACGCGAACACGCGTTTCTTTTGAGTCCGCAATGGCGCAATTCGGCGGCTCAACAGTATTTTTATCCCCTCAAGACAGTCAACTTAGCCGGGGGGAAACCGTCGAAGACAGCTCAAAAGTGCTCTCACGTCTTGTTGACGCAATAGCCGTTCGAACATTTGATCACGCCAAACTGGAAGCATTTTCAACCGTCTCTAACGTACCTATTATCAATGCGCTCAGTAATCGTTTTCATCCCTGCCAATTACTTGCTGATATGCAAACCTATCAGGAGCACAGAGGTTCGATTAAGGGCAAAAACGTCCTTTGGGTTGGTGATGGAAACAATGTTTGTAATACCTTTATTCAGGCAGCGAACCTGCTGGATTTCCATCTAATCATCGCTTCACCGACAAAATATGCACCAAAGCTTGCAACCATTCCAAAACATGCGGATCATTGCCGATTAGTTGAAACTCCAGAGCAAGCAATCTCGGAAGCTGATCTTGTGGTGACCGACGCATGGTGTTCCATGGGTCAGGAGCAAGAAGCAGAGCAGCGCGAACGGGACTTTCAGGGCTACCAGGTAAATGAGGCCTTGATGAAATCCGCCAGAAAAGACGCGCTGTTTATGCACTGCCTACCGGCGCATCGTGGAAAGGAAGTCAGTGAGACACTCTTGGACTCCAAATATTCAGTTGTTTGGGATCAGGCTGAGAACAGATTGCACGCTCAAAAAGCCTTGCTTGAGTTCCTCCTCTGCAACGCCTAGACATTCCGAGCAAACATGAGCAACTTTTTAGAAGTCGAATGCTTACTATGCAAGTATGACGACAACGTTATTTTAAAGGATTTAAGCTTCCACCTTGGTAAAGGCGAAATCGCTTCACTTTTAGGGCCTAGTGGTTGCGGGAAGAGCACACTTCTTCGAGCCATTGCCGGCTTTGAAACGGCAACCCAAGGTTCAATCTCCATCAATGGCAAGACTCTCAGCGGAACAGGCATTCATGTTGCGCCCGAGAAGCGTAAAATCGGAATGGTATTTCAGGACTATGCACTGTTTCCGCATTTAACCATTCAGCAAAACATTGCGTTTGGCCTTCCTAAAATACCGAAGAGTGAATCCGAAGCACATATTAACAAGCTATTAACCCTTGTTGATCTCAGTGGTTTCAATCAGCGCTACCCTCATGAATTGTCCGGAGGACAACAGCAGCGAGTAGCGCTTGCAAGAGCTCTGGCGCCCGAACCTGAACTGATCCTGCTTGATGAACCTTTTTCTAATCTTGATGCGGATCTACGTACCCGGCTTGGCATTCAAGTCAGGGAAATATTGAAGTCTCTTGAGATTAGCGCGATTTTGGTAACACATGATCAACAAGAAGCATTCGCAATGGCCGACAATATCGGTCTCATCAACCATGGCCAAATCACTCAATGGGGAACACCCTACGACCTGTATCATGAGCCGAGCTCCCGATTTGTTGCGCAGTTCATCGGTCGAGGAAGCTTTCTAAAAGGCATTTCAGAAACGCATGAACGATTCGCAACCGAAATCGGAGCCATCGAAGGCAATCGATCATACGCATGGCCTAAAGGAACACCTGTCGACATTTTGATACGGCCTGACGATGTGATGTACGCAGAAAACTCTGCGACGACAGCGAAAATCTACTCAAAAACATTTGCCGGAACAGCGACCCACTACATGCTCGCTCTTGAGAGCGGAGCAAAAATTGAGGCCGCCTTCCCTAGCCACCAAGACTTTGAAATCGGTGAAACTATAGGTTTCGAACTCGACGCTGAACATCTAATTGCATTCAACTGAGCTCAGCAAACAGCTCACGATTCAGGTTTGAACGCCTGAACGCAATCTACCGCCATCTTCCAGCCGGAAGCGAGCCGGTCACGCTCCTGAGTCGATATCCTGGACTCGAAACGATGCTCTATTTGCCACTTGCTGGCCACATCATCAAGGCTATCGAATAAGCCTGCTTGCACCGCGGCAACGTAGGCCGCGCCTAACGCTGTTGTTTCAACAATCTGGGGACGCTCTACCGTCACATCGCACAGGTCTGCCAGACATTGCGCAAACCAGTCGTTAACTACCATGCCGCCGTCCACTCGCAATGTCTCTATGCTGGCACCATCTTTCTTCATTGCCGTCAGCAAATCTCGCGTCTGATGGGCCACTGCCTCCAAACCTGCCGTTACCACTTCCTTCGCGCCGGTGTCTCTTGTCAGCCCAAAAACTGCTCCGCGCGCATCCGGATCCCAATAAGGAGCCCCCAATCCGGTAAAGGCAGGAACAACATACAGGCTGCTTTGATAGCCTATCTCTTTCGCGATCGACTCTGACTCGCCAGCAGAGTTAATTACGCCCAGACCATCCCTGAGCCACTGCACAGCCGCACCCGCTACAAAAATACTACCTTCAAGCGCATAAGTCGTCTTCCCGTTAATCCGGTAACCCACCGTGACCAGAAGTTTGTTGTCCGATGACAGCGCCTTATTGCCCGTGTTTAAAATAACAAAACAACCTGTGCCATAGGTACTTTTCAGCATGCCTTCCTTGAAACAAGCCTGACCAACCAACGCAGATTGCTGATCACCAATCATGGCGCAAATTGGCACACTCGCGCCAAGCCACTCCTCCACCGCATCACCATAATCTGCACCGCAGTCTCTCACTTCAGGGAGCAGGCTTGAGGGCACATTGAAAAGCGAAAGCAATTCAGAATCCCACTGCTGGGAATGGATATTAAACAGATTGGTGCGTGAGGCATTGGTTGCATCCGTGGCATGCTGCTCGCCCCCCGTCAAACGCCAAAGCAAAAATGTATCAACCGTTCCGAACGCCAAATCACCCTGCTCTGCAGCTTCCCGCGCACCTTCAACATTATCGAGAATCCAGGCAATTTTTGTCGCGGAAAAATACGGATCAAGCACCAGTCCGGTTTTAGCCGTCAACTCCCGCTCATCATAACTTTTCCGAATACGTTCACATTGTTTGGCAGTGCGCCTATCTTGCCAGACAATCGCGTTGTATATGGGCTTACCCGTTTTACGGTTCCAAAC
>DAITOW010000078.1:0-10788 GCA_036833965.1 Oleiphilaceae bacterium | reverse complement strand
TACATCCGGGTGCACGAGAATCGAGTCTGCCGGGCCGTCAGGGTTCTTCGGACCGGACAAAGAACGACTCTGTAAGCGCTCCTTGGCGAAGGCGAGCGAGACCTGATAGCCCGTCTCAGCAAGTCCGAGGCCCTGCATACCCACCATAATCCGGGCTGCATTCATCATGGTAAACATGCACTTCAAGCCCTCGTTTTCCTTGCCAACGAGCCAGCCTTTCGCGCCTTCGAAATTCATCACACAGGTCGCAGAGGCCTTGATACCCATCTTGTGCTCGAGCCCCCCACAAAAGGCCGGATTGCGAGAGCCGTCTTCCATAAATTTGGGAACAACAAACAGCGAAATACCTTTGCTTCCCTCAGGCGCGTCCGGCAATTTCGCCAACACCAAATGCACGATATTTTCAGCGAGGTCATGCTCTCCGCCGGTAATCCAGACTTTGTTACCCGTGATCGAATAACTGCCGTCCGCGTTTGGCTCGGCTTTGGTTTTGATCAAACCAAGATCAGTACCACAGTGCGGTTCTGTCAAACACATCGTACCGGTCCATTCACCGCTCACCAGCTTAGGCAAAAAATACGTCTGCTGATGCTCATTACCATGCATGGTAAGCGCATCGATCGAGCCGTGTGAGAGCCCCGGGTACATGCCAAATGAGAGATTGGTCGAGCAACACATCTCGTCCACCACCACTTTCAGGAAGTGCGGCAAACCCTGCCCACCGTGCTCAACGGGTGACGCCAAACCGCTCCAGCCACCCTGCTGATATGTCTGATACGCCTCTTTGAATCCTGCGGGCGTTTTCACCGTCTTGGATTCCGGATCGTACTGACACCCTTCTCTATCACCGCTAGCGTTGATCGGTTGCAAAACATTCTCCGCAAGCTTCGCTGCTTCTTCCAACACAGCACGCTGCATATCTTCTGTCGCATCTTCGAACTGCGCAATGTTTGCAATCTGACCAGCGTTCATCATCTCGTAAAGAACGAAGTACATATCGTCCAATGGCGCTTTGTAATGATTCACTATCCACCTCTGCTCGTTGTTGAGTAGTGGTATTACGAGAGACGAACGGAATCAGGTCATTGCCAGGAAAAAATTACAGACAGTGGATTTACCACTCGATACTGGCACCATCCCAGGCCGCAAAGGAAAGCGTCTGATCAAGAGGCTGTTCTCGCAGCACCGTCAACAAACGTTCAGCAGAATACTCACTGGAAAACAGCTTATCCTGAGGCACGCCAGAGCTAAAGGGCGCAGATAAGGCAGAGCGCGTTGTGCCGGGATGGTAGGCAAGCAACTTCACTTTAGGGAAGCGACGAGAAAACTCTATAGAGAGCGTCTTGAGCATCATGTTAAGCGCCGCCTTGGACGCCCGATAACTATACCAGCCCCCGAGACGGTTATCCGAAATGCTCCCGACTCGCGCAGAAAGCACAGCCACCCGCACAACAAGGTCTTTGGAAAACAAGCCAGCAAGAGATTGAAGCCAGAGCATTGGCATCAGGGTATTCGTTTCCAGAACAGTCAGCGCCGAATCGCGATCAAGAGCGTCGAGACGCTTTTCGGGTTGAATATCACCGTGATGCAACATCCCGGTTGCGATAATAATTTCAATCTCAGGCGAGCCTAACATTCTGCAGCTTTTCCGAACCTGCTCAACGACCCGCAGCATAGAGGCACGACTGCTGTCAGACTCGAGCATATGCAGCTTCTTCTCAGCCGCTGGAATCCCGAGTTGTGCGAGGTTCGCTGCCGAACGCGACACTGCGAAGACCTCACGCGTGCGCTCATCAGCGCACAGCTGCTTGACGCAGGCACCACCGATGCCTCCGGAGGCGCCAATTACGATCGCTACTCGGGATGAATTCATTGTCATTGCGCTCCTCGCGACTCACCAATCGGACTAATCTTTCGAACTATTCTTTACTGGCACCCTGGGGGCGATCGATCTTGCACGCGCCATCCTGACAGCGCGCCTGCCCTGTCAGCAACCAGGACAGACGATAGCGATTGTTCGCAAACAATATGTAGGCGAAGTCAGCAAACCATCGTATGACAGGCCATCGCAAGCACTGCACCCAAGGCTTTTTCCCGACTGCTTTCCATGCAGCAGCCGTCACATCCAAGCCTTTCAGAATCTTACCGCCCTGCTCTGCATGCAGAATCCGCATCGCCTCATTAAAGCTGACCTGGGGATATTCTTCGCGAAAAAACTCGCTGTGCAAATCCACAAGGGTAATGGCCCCCGCCGAATCATAGCGCCGCAGCGCCTGCATCTCTTGCGTGCACAATGGGCAAAGACTGTCAAAGAAAATTGTAAGCACGGACACGTCCTCTTATCTCTGGAGCTGGTACAGATACGTTTGATCAGGAGCCGGGGATCAGTGCCCGGCCCAATCGTATGCCGAGCAAGAGCTTGCTAGTCACGCAAGGACTCACCTATCATGCCGTGTATTATTCATGTACGACAAGAAATAAAAATATTAATTCGAGAGGATCTTTATGGATATTCAGGGAGTACCGGCAATCGTTACCGGCGGAGCATCAGGTTTGGGTGAAGCTGCAGCGCGCATGCTCGCAAGTCTTGGGGCAAAAGTCAGCATTTTTGATGTGCAAATGGAGCGCGCTCAGGAAATCGCAAAAGAGATCGGCGGTCTGGCATTTGATTGCGATGTGACGAGCGCCGAAAGCGCCGAAGCCTGCTTTGCCGAGGCTCGTGCAAAACATGGTCCGGTCGGGATTGCAGTAAATTGTGCTGGTATTGGCGTGCCCGCCAAAATTCTTGGCAAGGAAGGCCCTATGTCGATGGACTTTTTTAACAAGGTCATCGCAGTCAACCTGAGCGGCTCTTTTAATATCATGCGCCTTGCTGCCAACGAGATGCAGGAGCGCGAAGCGAATGCCGATGGAGAGCGCGGCGTGATCATTTCTACTGCGTCAGTTGCCGCTTACGAAGGACAAATCGGTCAGGCAGCCTACTCCGCATCAAAAGGCGGTATCGTCTCGATGACATTGCCTGCCGCGCGCGAGCTGGCACGCTTTGGCATTCGTGTACTGGCGATCGCACCAGGTTTGTTTATGACTCCCATGCTTGCATCGCTTCCCGAGGCAGCACAGCAAAGCCTCGCAGCAACGCTGCCTTTCCCTCAGCGTCTTGGCGATCCAAAGGAATACGCTCGCATCGTGAAAGAGATGGTCGAAAACCCGCTTCTGAATGGCGAAGTGATTCGCATCGACTGCGCTCTTCGCATGGCACCAAAATAGATCGATGTCTGATTTGCACGCAATGATCGACCGGCTGCTTGGCCGGTCTGACCCGCTCCACGAAGAAGTAGCATCGATGCAAACCTGGTTTACCCTTCACAGGCAACTGACGGGGACAACTGAAAGCAGCATCGACCGTGCGATACTCGGAGGCTTCGTCTTTCGGCAAACGGCTTTTGCATTTGCCTCAGCGTATCAGTCGGCAATGGAATCCATGTTTTCATTGGACGGGAACAATATCGCGGCACTCTGCCACACCGAGAAAGGTGTAAAAAAGCCACGCGAGATGCAGACGGAACTGCGTAGTTTTTCCGGAGAACTAAAATTAAATGGCGCCAAGTCTTTCGTTTCTGGTGGCGCGGATGCCGGCACGTTATTGATCAGTGCATTGGATTTTCGAGAAGAAGAAGAAGACCGAAACCGTGCCAATCTGGTCATCATTAAGCTGGATGCTCAACAAGTCGGTCTGAATGTACAAACCCTGCCAACACTTCCTTTCGTACCGGAGCTTAGCCACGCAGCCCTGACTCTCTCAGAGGTTCTAATTGAACCGGAAAACATCGTTCCGGGCGATGGTTATGCCGACTTCGTCAAACCGTTTCGCAGCGAAGAAGACCTGCATATTCTGGCAGCACTTTCGGGCCAAAGACTTCAACTGGCATTAGAAAACGAGCAGCAAGAGATAGCACAGCGCCTGCTCAGCCTTATCAGCGCGATTTGTTCTTTGAAAGTGGCCGAGCGAAATGCTGCGACAACGCATTTGCTACTCGCGGGCATCAAAGCCGGTTTTGAAGATGTGATTAGCCTGCAGAACCCCCTTATTAAACAAGCATACCCAGGGTTTTATGCCGCCTGGCAGAGAGACAAGGCCTTGCTGAATCTTGCCGAAAAGGCGCAAGCGATTCGCACCCAAAACGCATGGGAGCATTTCATACTTCAGACGCCCTGAAAAAAACCGATATCCGCTTGAGCAAACCGAGTGCAGCAAAGGCCCAGGCAATCAATGCCACCACAATCATGATCTTGCCTATCCAGATCATCGGAGGAAACTCAGCAAGAGACCCCACTTTCAGGCTGGCAACCGTATACATTCCCAATGGGAAAACCATGCTCCAGATAATTGGCTCGTAATTCAAAGGAATGCGATTCGCCAGATGCTTCCAAAAACCAAAGAGAAACAAAAGAGGAATCCACCAGGTGGCCCAAGACCAGACCATGAGCGTGATACCATCTATAAACGGTCGCTGGGCCTCCAGAAAAGACGAGGGATTAGTCAAACCCAACAAGCTTGACCCCGCATTCACACTGATCGCTGCAGCCCCCATAATCACCCAAATGAGAGGCGATACATGTTCGGGTTTAAGCTTTAAAAAGAAAATCCGGTAACAAAACAGGGTGACGAAGATGCCATAGAGACACAACCCAAGCCCCCAAAGCATGTGCACCTCAAGCATCATGTAATGCTCAAAACTTCCAAAAAGCGGCGCTATTTTGCATCCCAGCAATACCAGTGACTGGGTGCCGACAATCGTGATAAGCCAGCCTCCATGCATGATGTTCACGTTATTCTCATGACTTAAAAAAGTCAGCACACTAAAGGCCAGATAAAGAAGCAAGGCCCAGGTAACAAAGGCGATAAACCAGCATGCAATCGCCCAGGCTTGATAACCACGATCAAATAACAGCAATCCAACAATATCGGTAGCTGCGACCAGCGTAAAATAGGAAAACACCATGCGCGGAGACGTCAGATCAATCATGACAGCACGCGGGAAACGAACGGCCCGAACCAGACAAAGCGCAAGGAGTACAACCCAGGCTGCGACAGCCATCCAAAAAAATGCCCCACTCCATCCAGTCAAAGACAAGTAATCTAGTCCGACGCTGATAATGCCGGTGGCCATAACAAAAGCAAAATTTCCGGGATGCAGGGACTCGGTCGCTTCAAGCAGCTTCATAGTGTTTACCAATTATTATCGTTATTTTGGTCTGCTGATTCTTTCACATTCTATACGACACGCCTACCACGAGCAGGCAAAAAGCCGCTTACCTGATGCAAACTGCATTACTTGCATAGTTCATGGCGTCACCCTAATTTCCGGATTCGGGAGTTGCCGCTCCGTTGGTATGATCATTCCACTCAACAGCCGTCCCTATTCGCTCCCCGCGGTCGTTAAACACAGGAGTAGCGATCAATCTGAAGATATGGCCGCCTATGTGAATATCAGTACTAAAAGCCTCTTCGAGCGCAGTCACTAAACGCCGTTGATGGCTTGGATCTTTATGGAAGATATCCGCATTCGATCCAATGAGTGCGTTTGCATCAAAACTCTCAATTTCCTGCCTGATATCTTCCTGTGCATCAGCAAACATTCTGGTTGCAGAATGATTTACGTAGGTAATGTTTAACTGGTCATCTGCCAACATGACGTTGGTGCTACAGGCATCAAGGGCTTGTTTTATACAAAGCGACTCATCTCCCACGCGCCGGGCTTCCTCCACTGCAAAGCCTTGTGTGATCTGCAAGGCTTTAATCGCCGCGAGCATTCGCCCGATTTCATTATCAGAATCAATTTTATACTCGCTGCTATAGTCTCCCGCGCAGAGCCTCTGGGCAGTCTGTGTTGCCTGACGCATCCCTGCAAGAACCGCACCTGAAGTAAAAATCAAACCTCCACATACAAGAAAAATCAACAACATGGTCAAAGCAATAGTTCTGGTGGTATTGCTCACTAACTCCTCATGCTTCTGATCCAGTATGGATGAGAGGTAAGCGGATGCCTGATCAAACAAGGCAAAGCCGTTTTGAATAGCGCTACTGCCGGCAACGAAATAATCCGACGACGAGCGCCCATCAACATTCCCTTCGGAAAGCTCGCGAACGTCGCGCAAAAACTCGGCCGTTGATTGCTGCACAGCCCATGAATACATATTGAACCGGTCTTTTGACTCCGGGGAATGCACGTACAGAAACTCAAGCATTCGGTTCACATCCTGCAAATCGACATTCACCTGCGCCACCAGACTTTGAAATTGCGCTTGCTGCTTATAGGTGATTTTGCCCGAAGCGAGCACACCTGCTCCCAGACCTCTTGCTTGACCTATTTTATCGGTCATCACCGGAACTTTCCGACTAATGATCGGAGCAAGAAGATTGACGTCATAACTTTCATCAGATGAGAGAAGCGACTGCACGCTCAAACTCACCATCCAGGTTTGAATCGACTCGATGATTTCCGTATGACGCAGGAAACTTCGTTCGTTCTGCAAATTACCGTTCTGGGTGAGCAGATCCTCCCAGTCGGCTTTTATGTCCTCCAGCACATCCTGTTTGCCAAGTGTACTGCGATGCTGTTGCTCCAAAAGCCCAAGCTTTGAAAAGGCTTCTGAGACCGCTCTCCTCTCATCTTCAAGCGCATCCGCGACAGAAGCATCTCCCTCTAGCAGCACTTGCGATAGCCCTCGGTGCCTTGGAATATGCTCAATGAGATTACGCGCCTCATTGATAATGGCCAACCCCGCAATCTCCGACTCCAACTTTCTGATGGCATCGCCCTTCTCTGCAAGATTCAGCAGAATCAGTAAAGAAAGCAACAACACGCCAATCACGATAAAGCCAAGTTGATAGGCGACCCCAATCTTACCAAGTACCTTGCGTTTGAAACGCTGCAGAAAACTGACCGGAACACCCTCGTGCAAAAACTGCGGATTGCCGGCCAGTTTGGCATAAAACCGCTCGGCATCATCAATTTGGTCTCGCGAAGGCTTGGAACGCACAGACATGTATTCAACAAGAGCACCATTTTTATAAACTGGCGCCACATCAGCTCGAACCCAATAGAAATCCCCGTTTTTACAGCGGTTTTTAATAATGCCAGTCCACGGCTTGCCGTTCTTCATGGTCTGCCACAAGTCGGCAAACAGTTCCGTCGGCATATCAGGGTGGCGAACGATATTATGGTTCTTTCCTATCAATTCAGACTCGGCAAAGCCGCTAATCTGGATAAAATCACGATTAACGTAAGTGATTGCACCTTTAAGGTTTGTCTTTGAAACAATGGTCTGACCTTCTCTCATTAATACTTCATGGTCAGATGTAGGCATATTCACTTTCATACTTCGATTCTCAGAAAATTCTCTATCTGCAGAAGGTGGTGAAAAGCGTAGTCAAGATATAAACAAATGCAGATTTGTTAGGGCTCTAATTTGATCCCAAACAACTTCGGAAGATCTTGGTGGGGCACCAGAAGATGGAATTTAAGTGAAGAGCGCCCGGCACAAGGGCCAGGCAAAAGGGCGAGAGAAAGCAAAAACATCACCGGAAATGGTGACCTTTTTGCCAGAGAACCGATTTTTTAACACATTTCGTAGCCGTTTGAGTAAGCAGTCTCGCAAGGTTACTTCGCTTTTGAGCTAGTTCTGTTCGCGTGCCTTAACCCTGTCTTTTGCAGCCCGAATCAGCTCCTTACGCATTCTGTCGCGCGCATATCGAATGCGAAGCGGCAGTTTACCCTCTTCAAGGTATTCATGGATTTGAGCCTGGGATCGCACCTTACCGTTAATCTTGAAGGTGCGGTATTGGTTGCTCTGTTCAGCGTCGAGCACTCGGGCTTTGACATTGTCACACCACTGAATATCCAAGACATCCTGCAGCATCTGCTGACATGCCTTGTCATAAATAGGCGTTGTGACCTCAACCCTGAAATCAATATTTCGCGTCATCCAGTCTGCAGACGAAATAAAGTATTTCGGTTCTCCCGCATTATGAAACACGCATACTCTAGGATGCTCCAGAAACAAATCAACAATACTGATCGCTTCGATGTTCTCTGAAATGCCTTTTACCCCGGCAACCAGCGACATCATGCCACGACAAATAATGCGGATCCGCACACCGGCAGTAGACGCTTCATAAAGCAAATTCACCAGATGTTCGTCGACCAGATTGTTGCACTTGATAAAGATCTCCGCGGGTAAGCCACGTCGTGCATTATCAATTTCCTGACCAATCAATTCAGCCAGACCACTGCGCTGCGTTAAGGGTGACAACAGCAAGTGCTTGTAGTCATGCCTGCGGTGGGTATAACTGATAAAGTCGAACACATTGGCGACGTCCTTGCCGATTTCCTGATCGCGCGTGATCAAACTGAAGTCGGTATAAAGGGTGGCCGTTTTCTCGTTAAAATTCCCCGTGCCGATATGCGAGTAATAGCGCAATTTGCCCTCTTCCCGACGGGTAATCGAGATCAATTTCGAATGCACTTTCAAGCCCGGGACACCGAAGATCACGTTCACCCCACCATCCGTGAGCTGGGTCGCCCAGGCAATGTTATTGGCCTCGTCAAAACGCGCCTGTAATTCCACAACCGCTGTCACGTCCTTGAAATTACTCTTGGCCGACAGCAACGCGTCTACAATCCGTGAATTTTTGGCTGCTCGATACAAACAAATCTTGATCGACTTGACCGCCGGATCAATCGCCGCCGTCTTCAAAAGGTCGATCACAGTGTTGAATGAATGGTATGGGTAATACAGCATCAAATCCTGCTCGCGCACAACATCAAACAGGTTGCCTTCTTTACCAACCAAAGAAGGATGTGGTATCGGAGGCAAAGGCTTAATATCAATATACGATGGCCCGACACTAGGGAAATCGATAAAGTCCTTGGAATTGTGGTAGCGACCACCCGGCATTAAGCTGTCGAACTTGCTCAAACCAAGGCGCTTGCAAAGCAGTGCGAGCATATCTTCCGGCATCTCGGCATCGTAAACCAAACGTTCCGGCTCACCCGAGGCACGTTTCTTCAAAGATTTGGCCATACGATCCACCAGACTCTGGTTGATCGCCTCATCAAATTCCAGTTCCGCATCACGGGTCAGCTTGAACACATAGGCTTCAGCGCTCTTGATCTTGAGTACTCCGCGAAAAACATCGGGCAAATTGTGCAACAGGATGTCTTCCAGCACTGCGTATACCGTTGCGCGCCGCCCGGCTTTCGGAGGCAACTCGACGAAGCGTGAGAGTCTGTCTGTCGGCACCTCTACGATGGCAAAACGATTCTGATCATCCTGATTGACCACGCGAACCATCAGATAAATCATACCATCCTGAATTTTGGGGAACGGACGGTCATTCTTCAGTAGAACAGGATCAAGCTCCGGCAACAGCTGCTCTCTGAAAATGCGCTGCGATTCTGCACTCTGCCGCTCATCAAACTGCTCGAAGGTAATGATGTAGATTTTGCGGCGACGCAATGCAAGCAACACTTCACGGTAGGTTTTATCAAACTGGATTTGCAGCTTACGCGTGCAGTTCTGAATCATCGTCAGATGCTCGCGATAACGCTGCTTGTCATCTGCTGATTTGGAGAAAGCCGCCAGGCGGCTGACATCCGCAACGCGCACACGGAAAAATTCATCGAGATTATTGGAAAAGATACCCAGATAGCGCAGGCGCTGAATTTCAGGCACATCCTTATTACCTGCCTCTTGCAGCACACGTTCATTAAACGCCAACCAACTCAATTCCTTCGAATAAGATGGCACCTCACTCGAATTCGACTCCAGATTCAAACCCTGCTCCCCTGCACTTATTGCTTTGACAACGTGTTATTTAAAACGGAAAAGGGCGTCCCACACAAGTGAGACGCCCTTTTAAACTGCAATATGCATCACCAAAGATGCATAAAGGCTCTTTAGAACGGCATTCCCGAGATAAGGAAATGCACATAAATAGAAGCGACATAGCCCAAAGCGATTGCCCAGGTCCACTTCAAGTGACCGAAGAATGTGTACATACCACGAGCCTGCCCCATAAGAGCAACACCCGCCGCAGAACCAATGGACAACAAGGAACCACCAACGCCTGCAGTCAAAGTAACCAACAACCATTGCTGAACCGACATGGTAGGATCCATGGTCAAGACAGCAAACATCACCGGAATGTTGTCGACAATGGCTGACAAGAGGCCAACCAGAATATTCGCCCAGCTGGTGCCCAATTCCTGGTACATAACAACTGAAGCAAGGTTCAAGTAACCGAAGGCGCTCAAACCACCAACGCAAAGCACAACGCCATAGAAGAACATCAATGTATCCCACTCTGCGCGCTGCAACTGATCAAAAATATCAAATCGACCTTCCGGCATCATTTCGCTGACACCTGTTTGCTTCTCAAACACTTCTGGCTGGCTATCAACTGTCTTCTTCAAATAATAGCCATAGAGTTTCAACACACCCAAGCCCGTCATCATGCCAACCATGGAAGGAAGGTGAAGCGCACTATGGAAGGTAACGGCCATAGCAATGGTGCCAAGAAACAGGAAGATAACGACAATTCCGCCTTTCTTAACGACGACTTCTTCCGTAAGACCTTCCGGCTGACCTTTTGGCAAAAACAGCGACATAATAACCGCTGGTACTAACCAGTTAACAATCGAAGGAATAAGCAAGGCGAAGAAGCCTAAAAACTCTACCTTACCTTTTTGCCAAACCATCAAGGTCGTGATGTCACCAAAAGGA
>DAITOW010000077.1:0-10795 GCA_036833965.1 Oleiphilaceae bacterium | reverse complement strand
CTGCAGGTCTGTCACAAGACCACAGCCATCAGTGTTGTCTCCGTGCAGCTTGCCATCCTTCATGTACAGCGTATTTACCGCTTCGGCAATCGAGGCTCGCGCACTTAGGGCATCACACATTACAAACGCCCGCTCTTTGAAAGGAACCGTAACATTCAGCCCCTTGTTGGAAGCAATTGAGAAGAACTCTCTCACTTCCTCTTCGAAACGATCCAACGAACCTTCTATACGGTCATAAACGAGTGCTTGCGATGTTTGCTTTGCGAACATCGCATGGATATCCGGAGATTTGCTGTGCTGAATCGGGTTACCGACAACTGCGTAACGATCCACTGCCTAGCTCTCCACCCAAGTGCGAGGGACTAGAAAATCATTTAACCGAGCCTCCTCCGAGCCCTCTTCCGCAGACCAGGCATAATCCCATCGAACCAGAGGTGGTAGAGACATCAATATCGACTCGGTTCGACCACCGGACTGCAGACCGAACAACGTACCCCTGTCAAAGACCAGATTAAACTCTACATAGCGGCCTCTGCGGTAAAGCTGAAAATCACGCTGACGTTCGCCATAGGTCGTGTCCTTGCGTTTGCTAACAATGGGCACATACGCGGCAGTATAACTATCACCAACTGCTTGCATATACTCAAACGAGCGCTCAAAGCCCCACTCATTCAAGTCGTCAAAAAACAAGCCACCCACACCCCGGGTCTCTTCACGGTGTTTTAGATAAAAGTATTCATCACACCACTGCTTGTGCTTGTTATAAACGTCTGCTCCAAAAGGGTCGACCGCCTCTTTCGCAATGGTATGCCAATGCAAGCAATCTTCTTCAAACGGATAATAAGGCGTAAGATCATATCCTCCGCCAAACCACCAAATCGGGTCTGAACCCGGCTTTTGCGCTATAAAAAATCGTACATTCGCATGCGAAGTCGGCACATAGGGATTGGACGGGTGCATTACCAGAGACACCCCCATCGCATGATAGGAACAGCCTGCAAGCTCAGGCCGGGATGCTGTCGCTGCTGGCGGCAACTGATCGCCCTGCACATGCGAGAAATTCACTCCGCCTTTTTCAAAAACATCACCGCCGGAAATGACACGCGTGCGGCCACCACCGCCTAACCGTCCTTCTCTTGTCCAGGCGTCTTCTACAAATGTTGCGCCACCATCGGCCGCCTCCAGATCCGCGCAAATCGCGTCCTGCAAGCCCAGTAAATATTTTTCAACTCGCTCAAGCATGATGATCCTTGAAGGTAGTGATTTTGAAGTTTAATGATCTGCAGACATTAAACACGAATGACTTTATTACTCTGTAAATCCCTGATCTGTGAAGCCTGATTTGCACTGCCTAAAGGAGCAGACAGGCAATAATCCAGTCGATCCTGAAAATAGCACTTCACTTCGTAAAGCGAACGGGCAGAAGCTTTGCTTGCAGGATTGGCAGAGGTTGAAATAATAGGCCCGCCAAAATGACGGGTTAACGCGGCACAAACCGGGTGAGTCGTTAATCTCATCGCCACGCTGGAATGCTCACCCTTGACCCAATAAGGAATCTGGTTGCGCACATCCGGAACAAGCCAAGTGGTCGGCCTATCCTGAACTGAAAAAAAACGATCTATCAGGCCTTGCTCCAAAGGCTCCAGATATGGCAAAAAGTGCTCCGCCTGACCCGAAATCAAAATCAAGCCTTTATGCATCGGGCGACTTTTCAGATCAAGGATCTTTTCGACCGCTCTGCGCTGAAACGGATCAGCCCCCAGGCCCCAGACAGCCTCAGTCGGATATGCAATCACACCACCATGATCCAACACCCGAGCTGCAAGCATGGCTTTCCAGTCAAATGAAGCGTGCATTGATTCCTCTCTCTAGAATTCTAAAGATCTCAGTGTGCGCATCACTTTGCTACACCGAAAACTGGCAGAAATTCTACTCAAGAAACCCTCTGATAGCCACCTGCGACTTGCGCAATCACGCCACCCAACTCAAGATTCAACAAATGCTGCGATACCGATTCAAAACTCAAATCCGAGGCGGCAAATAGTTCATCAAAACTCATTATCTGATCGGACAAATACGAGAGTAAGGCCTTCTCCTCTTTTGAACGCGCACTCAGCTCAGCATCCGGGGGAACATCGATCACGTATTCCTCAGAAGCGGTGACCGCACAGTCTTCCCAGATCAATTGCAGATCCTCCATCAAGTCCTTCGTTGAAGTAACAAGCCGTGCGCCCTCGCGAATTAGGAAATTACACCCTTCACTACCCTTGTTTAAGGGTGAACCGGGAATCGCAAACACCTCGCGATTTTGCTCAAGAGCATATCTTGCAGTGATCAAAGAACCACTTTTGATGCCCGCCTCAACCACTAGCACGCCGCGCGACAGGCCGGAAACGATGCGATTTCTGCGCGGAAAGTGCTGTTTCAAGGGAGGCGAACCCAATGGCATCTCTGAAACAATAAGCCCCTGTTCCAAAATCCTATCTCTCAAAGCACGGTTTCTCTCGGGGTAACACCGATCCAACCCTGTTGCCACCACGGCGATGGTATTACCTTGTGCCGCCAAGGCCCCCATGTGCGCAGCAGCATCAACCCCCAAAGCCAAACCACTCGTTACCGTCCAATGGTGTCGGGCAAGCTCAAATGCATACTGCTCCGCCAATCGCTGATACATAGGAGATGTTTTACGAGACCCGACAATTGCAAGCCCCCGACTACTGAGCAAATCAATATTACCTTGAACGTATAGCAGTGGTGGCGCCAAATGAATCTGGCGCAAGATCTCAGGGTAGGCATCGTCAAAATAGCTAAGCAAAACAGAGCTCGCATCTTCCAACCAGGCCTCGACCTTTTCAGGTAGACCGAGCTTGTCCTGACCTAAAACCGAGGCAACCGAGTCCGCGAGCGAAGCATTGCTAAAGAGCATCCGCAACTCGCTGCGATCCAACTCTGGCCAACGACAGATATCAGGGGAATACACTTGAAGGGTATGAAAGGCCTTCAGGCCAAAGCCATGTATTTCAGAGAGCGCAAGGCACAAGCGTGCCGCAGGGGAAACATTCATAGATCATCCTTGATCAAAAAAGCCACCGAAAGGTGGCTTTGTCTGGTTTATTAGTGCAACTCGCTCAATTTTAGGGAGTGCGAACCTCATCCAACACTTTTAATGGTCGTGTTGCTTTCAAAATAAGACCGTAACTAAGCTTATCAAACACACGGAAGACCATCATCAAACCCGCTCTTTCAGATGGCAATTCAATCTGCTCTTTCGTGTATGGGTCACGAACCAGGCCGCCCGCCTTATAAATAGCCAGAACGTTACCTTCTTTAATACCTTCGCGAGCACCACGGTTAATCACAACAACGTTGTACTGACCAATATTACCCACGCCGGACTCTACTGCGATCATTTTACCCCGAACATCGCCATCAGGCTTGCTTGGCGTAAACGTCGAATTAATCACGCGATCATCTGTTGGCAGAATTCGGTCGCCTACACGCAACTCTTCACTGGAACGTTGCACCGTCAGCGTCAACACCTCGCCATTCGTCGCATCCACATTTGCCGTCGCGATAGATTTCGCTTCAAGACCCAAAAACTCTTTAGTGTCAGGGTCAACATACTGCTCGCTCTTGCGATATACACCGACAGAGGCAGCACCTTCCACTGAGCCGCGAGCAAAAATCTGATCACCAGCACCCGTAATCAAGTGCTGTTCTTTACCTACTAACACGTAAGGCGCAGCCTCCAACTCCTCAATACCGACAATCCGGTTTGAAGACAGGAAACTTGCAATGGCATCAAGCGGAATGGTCGGGATAGCTGTTTCAATTGGCTCCGACCGAACCATCGGACTTAATTTCTTGACACCGTTATTCGGACCTTCTTTCAGGGTAGTGATTTTTTTCTCGCCATTAATATAAATCAGCCCTATCACATCTCCGGGGTAAATAAGATGCGGATTAGCTATCTGCGGGTTTGCATGCCAAACCTCTGGCCACAACCATGGCGACTTCAAAAAACGCTCTGAGATATCCCACAACGTGTCACCTTTAACAACTGTATAACGCTCGGGATAGTCTTCTTTAAATTCTGGCGCCGCCATAAGTTGAAAACTCAACAGAAATAACGCCGCACATCGAATAAAAATCTTGGGGATCATGGTCTGCCTATAACTCTTATCATTCACGTAATTGGTGCTTAAGCTTCACAAAGTACCGTTTTCCGAAACTTTGATTGAAGCAATCATCACACTGCCCATCTAAAAAACTATAGATGAGAGCGCAGCAATTTGTACTAAATTAGCTTTCTATTAGATAATAGTAGCAGTGTATTCGTGATATACACCACAAATTGAGCATTCATCTTTAAGAAGTACCTCTAAACCTATGGCGATATTAGAAATATTGGAATACCCAGACCCGCGTCTTCGCACGATTGCCGAGCCGGTTGATGCTGTCACGCCCAAAATATCCACCCTGATCGATGACATGTTTGAAACCATGTATGATGCGCCCGGGATCGGACTTGCGGCCACTCAGGTGGATCAACACATTCAGTTGATCGTCATGGATCTGTCCGAAGACAAAAGCGAGCCTCATGTCTTTATCAACCCGGAAATTACCATTTTGGAAGGCGAGCCTGAAAAAATGCAGGAGGGCTGCCTCTCTGTTCCAGGTTTTTATGAAGACGTCGAACGCATCGAACATGTTCTGATTAAAGCGCTAGATCGAGACGGAAAACCCTTTGAGCTAGAGGCAACTGGCTTGCTGGCGGTTTGCATCCAGCACGAGATGGATCATTTAAACGGCAAACTGTTCGTTGACTATTTAAGCAAATTGAAGCGAAACCGGATTAAAAAGAAACTGGAAAAGCAGCATCGCGCTAGCGCATAACTCCCTACAGACCTGAATCGAGAAGCATTTTGAGAATAGTATTCGCAGGAACGCCCGAGTTCGCAGCCGCCAGCCTTCAGGCAATTTTAGCCGCCGGACACGAGGTTGTTGCCGTTTACACCCAACCCGACAGACCTGCGGGACGAGGCAAGAAGCTGATGCCGAGCCCCGTCAAAAACGTAGCGATTTCACATCAAATCCCTGTTTTTCAACCTCTCACACTAAAAGATGAGACTGCTCAAACCGAGCTGGCAGAATTGAAAGCAGACCTGATGATCGTCGCGGCTTACGGGCTTCTGCTGCCTAAAGACGTTCTTGATATGCCCACATATGGCTGTATAAATATTCACGCCTCCTTATTACCGAGATGGCGAGGCGCAGCGCCAATACAGCGCGCTATCCAGGAAGGCGACTCTGAAACTGGCATCACAATCATGCAAATGGATGTTGGTCTCGATACGGGAGACATGCTTTTAAAGGCAACTTGTCCGATTGGCCCAACAGCTACAGCTGGCGAGCTTCATGATCAATTATCGGAGCTTGGGGCTAAATGCATTTTACAATATCTGGATCAGCGAACGTCATTGAATGCAGAAAAACAGGACGATTCTCTAGCGACCTATGCGCATAAGCTATCAAAGGCAGAAGCTCAGGTTGACTGGCACAATGATGCAGCAAGTATCGAACGCACCGTTCGTGCATTTAATCCCTGGCCGGTTTCTTACACGGAAGCAGAAAATGAGCGCATTCGTATTCTGGAAGCGAGCGCGCAAGCCTGCAATGCAGACAGCGAGCCCGGCACCGTTCTAGAAAAGAGCAAAACCGGAATTGTCGTGCGATGCAGCTCCGGCGCGCTCAACATCACACGATTACAACTGGCAGGAAGCAAAGCAGTTTCAGTCAGCGATTTCGTAAATGGCGGAAAAGCCCTCCTTGAACCAGGCACAGTGCTTCGCTAAGTGCAACGATATGCTTGGTCGCGCACACCATGTCGCGAGCAGACAAGCTTAAGGTAATTACATGAATGTTCGAACGCTCGCCGCAAAAGCACTGGAGACAGTACGCATCGAGAAACAATCGCTGAACACGGTTCTTCCAGAAGCACTTGAACAGGCCTTG
This sequence comes from Oleiphilaceae bacterium, assembly GCA_036833965.1. Classification (GTDB taxonomy): domain Bacteria; phylum Pseudomonadota; class Gammaproteobacteria; order Pseudomonadales; family Oleiphilaceae; genus PZPK01. The sequence continues at coordinate 4,780 of DAITOW010000077.1, read as the reverse complement.
CCTGCCGATCAGGCTCTGTTACAAGAACTGCTGTTTGGCTCATGCCGCTGGTTCTTTTTCCTGGATCAAGTTGTTTCAGGATACTTACAGAGACCTCTACATAGAAAAGATACTCTCAGCAAAACAGTTCTGGCACTCGGCGCATACCAATTGCTTTTCACCCGCATTCCGGATCATGCAGCTATTCATGAAACGGTCGAGGCTGCCAAAGAGTTGGGACTTGAAAATACCAAAGGACTGATCAATGCCATCCTTCGACAAATTTCTCGCGCAGAAAAGCCGGCAATTGATGCAACAGCCATCGAACAGAGTTTTCCGGAGTGGTTCACGGCAAAGCTCGCCAATAACTGGCCCGAGCAATACAGTCAGATACTTGAAGCCAGTAACCAGCATCCTCCGATGACACTCAGGGTAAACGTCGCCAAAATCAATCGGGATGATTATCTTTCCGCCTTGTCAGCCGCAGAGATCAGGGCCACAGCCTGCGTTTATTCAGAAAAGGGCATAACACTGGATAGCCCTTGTGACATTCGAACACTGCCTCACTTTGCTGAGGGCTTCGTCAGCGTTCAGGATGAGGCTGCGCAACTCTCCACAAAACTTCTGGACCTTGCGCCCAACCTGCGCGTTCTTGATGCCTGCGCAGCCCCTGGCGGAAAAACTTGCGCCATGCTGGAAGCCGAGCCAAGCCTGGATGTCCTGGCCCTAGACCACGACCCAAGACGACTGAAACGGGTCACCGAAAATCTGGAGCGTCTCGGGCTTGACGCCAAAACACGAGCAAGTTCAGCAGAAAAGCTGGAACAATGGTTCGACGGAGAGCTTTTTGACCGCATTCTGATTGATGCGCCATGCAGCGCGACAGGCGTCATCCGAAGACATCCCGATATTAAATTATTGAGAGAACCGGGCGACTTAAAGAATCTCGCTGATCTGCAGCTACACTTACTAGTTAAGCTTTGGGAAGCACTTAAGAAAAACGGAAAACTGGTGTATGCAACATGCTCGATTTTCCCTCAGGAAAATGCCCGGGTAATCGAACGCTTTCTGAAAACACAAAGCAACGCAAAACTCATCCCCATTCAAGAGCAATGGGGCTTGGATACAGGCTTTGGAACGCAGTTATTTCCGGAAAAAGATCGTAATGATGGCTTTTTCTACGCAGTTTTAGTTAAGGAATAATAGGCAAGGTTTTGCTATGAAAATAATCATTGTTGGCGCAGGTCAAGTCGGAGCTACTCTGGCCGAAAACCTTGCGAGCGAGGCTAATGACATTACAGTCATTGATCCGGACAAGTCGCGACTCGCCGAACTCAACGACCGTATCGACATTAGAACGGTGAACGGTTTGGGCTCCTATCCCGACGTTCTTGAGCAAGCAGGCGCGGAACATGCTGACATGCTGATCGCAGTGACCAACAGCGATGAAGTAAATATGCTGGCCTGCCAGGTCGCTTATTCACTCTTTCGAACGCCGGTCAAAATAAGTCGCGTTCGAGCTCCATCCTACCTCAAGCGCAAAAAGCTGTTCCATAATGACGCAGTACCGGTTGATGTTTTGATCAGCCCTGAACAGGTGGTCACCAAACACATCAAACGCCTATTAGAATATCCTGGTGCCTTGCAGGCGCTTGACTTTGCCGATGGCGCAGTCAGTCTCGTTGCTATCCGCGCCTGTAAAGGCGGGGCACTCGTAGGACATGAGCTGTGTGAGATCCGCAAACATGTTCCGAATATCGACACCCGAGTTGCTGCAATCTTCAGGGATGGCAAACCTATCATTCCAAGCGGTAATACTGTAATCAACGAAGACGATGAAGTCTTCTTCATCGCTGCACGCGATCACATCAAGGCCGTAATGAGTGAGCTTCAACCTTTGGAAAAAGCCTACAAGCGCGTCATCATCGCTGGCGGCGGTAACATCGGGCATCGCCTTGCCGAAAAACTTGAGCGACGGTATCGCGTAAAAGTGATCGAAGCATTTCAAGATCGCGCCCAGCAATTATCCGAGCAGCTTGAGAACACCATCGTGCTCCATGGCAATGCCGCAGACAAGGAAATGCTGCTGAACGAAAATATTGAGAACACCGATGTGTTTATCGCCGTCACCAATGACGATGAAGCCAATATTATGGCCTCCATGCTCGCCAAACGCGTTGGTGCGCGAAAAGTCATTACCCTGATCAGCAACCCCGATTACGTAGACTTGATTCAGGGAGGAGAAATTGACATTGCAGTTTCTCCGCAACAAACGACGATCGGCAGCTTGCTACGACATATCCGTCGTGGAGATGTTGTGAATGTGCACGCTCTGCGAAGAGGTGCAGCAGAAGCCATTGAGGCAATCGCCCATGGCGATCACCGCTCATCAAAGGTTGTTGGCAAACGCCTGGATGAGATTGCCCTGCCAACCGGCACAACCATCGGCGCGATTGTCAGAAAAAAAGAAGTGCTGATTGCACACGACCATATTCGTATTGAGCCGGAGGATCATGTCATTCTGTTCCTCGTTGATAAAGGCAAAGTACGAGAGGTCGAAAAATTGTTCCAGGTTGGGTTAACTTTCTTCTAGAGTCACAGGCAAGCGCATGCAATTTCTCACCATAGGCAGGATGCTCGGCGTACTGTTGATGCTATTCAGCTTTACCATGATTCCGCCAATTATTGTGTCGCAATGGTACAATGATGGTCAGCTATTCGCCTTTATAGAGGCTTTCTCAATCACCTTGGGCTTGGGCTTTCTGGTCTGGCTTCCATGCCGTAATTTTCGCCGCGAACTACGAGTGCGTGACGGCTTCCTTGTGACTGTGATGTTCTGGATCGTACTGAGCCTAAGCGGATCGGTACCACTTTATCTTTCCGACTCACCGGATTTGTCCTATACCGACGCCTACTTTGAGTCCCTTTCCGGTTTGACGACAACCGGAGCGACTGTGATTACCGGACTGGACGATTTACCCAAGTCCATTCTCTGGTATCGACAACAGCTTCAGTGGTTTGGCGGTATGGGTTTGATCGTTCTCGCTGTTGCGGTTCTCCCAATGCTTGGTGTCGGTGGTATGCAGCTGTATCGAGCCGAAGCACCCGGTCCGGTCAAAGACAGCAAATTAACGCCGCGCATCACCGAAACAGCAAAAGCGCTGTGGTATATATATCTGGGCCTTACCGTACTCTGTGCACTTGCCTATTGGGGTGCCGGCATGGATGTGTTTGATGCCATTGCCCACAGTTTCTCAACCATTGCGATTGGAGGCTATTCTACACACGACCTGAGCATCGGTTACTTCGATAGTGTCAGCATTGAGTTAATTGCCATCTTCTTCATGTTCATTTCCGGAATAAACTTCGCACTACATTTTGCCGCCTGGCGCGCCAATAGCCCGAATGTTTACTGGCGCGACGCCGAATTCAAGTTTTACGCGGGGCTGATGGTGTTTGTCAGCGTGATCACTATCGCCACCCTGATGTACACAAAGTCCTATGAACCTTCGACAGCTTTTGTAAAAGGCCTGTTCGAAGTGGTATCGATCGCTACAACGACCGGTTTCTCAACCGCCGATTTTGCAAACTGGCCCTTTGTATTACCCTTTCTGCTCTTTGTTGTTGCATTCGTGGGTGGCTGCGCCGGCTCAACGGGCGGTGGCATGAAGGCCATTCGAATCTTACTGATCCTGAAGCAGGGCATGCGTGAAGCGCAACGTCTTATTCATCCGAACGCAGTGATCCCGATTAAAGTCGGGAAAAAACCTGTTTCAGATCGCGTTATTGAAGCGGTTTGGGGTTTCTTCTCGCTTTATCTCTTCGTATTCGTGGTATTGCTGCTGCTATTGCTGGCTAGCGGTCTGGATCAGGTCACGGCATGGTCTGCAGTAGGCGCCTGTATCAATAACCTTGGGCCGGGCTTGGGAGACGTCGCAGCCCACTATGGCGATCTACCAACCTTCGCCAAGTGGGTGCTCTGTGTAGCAATGCTGATGGGCCGTCTGGAAGTATTCACTCTTCTGGTTCTGTTTACTCCTTCCTTCTGGCGCTCCTAGAAACAAACATCCATACGACAATGGCGGGCGAAGCTATGCTGCGCCCGAAAGACCCAATTTACGCAAACCTTTAAAAACGCCCTGCGCCAAATGATCAAATTCGTGCCGGGCTTTGTGGGTAACGCTTTTGATAGTACCTATCTCGTCTCCCTGAGCATAAAACGCATCGCAAGACTGCATAGCTTTGACCGCCAGACTTGATTGTTCGAGCCCATACCATTCGCGAATCTTTTCAATCGCCTGAGCAAAAGCTTCTTCAAATCCATGGGTTGAAATCGAAATCGTGGTTCGCTTTACACCGTTTTGCCAGGGCACATTGATCCTGAGCTCCAGTACCTCAACAGGCGCTCTCGCATCTCTAGAGACCGTTACTCTACGTAAACCGCGAATCGACCCATCGGCTCGAACATGAAATGCAGGCTGCGATGCACTCTCTCTCTGATAGGCTTCATGCTTTGCATCAAGGCGTTTTTCTATTTCCTCCGCCTTCCGCCTTGCTTCTGCCTTATCTTCACCGATTCGAACGTATTCCTGATACTCCTTGCCCGCCCAGGAACGATAAACTCTGAAATAATCAAGTCCGCCATATTTGTGATCATAGATTGGCATTTGAACCTCCATTGGTTTCGCTCAGCCCGTTCACAAGCACTTTGGGCTTGCATCCTTGGGGCTGTTAATTAGAATCCGCCTACTTTGAACACAGTTTAATCAATTAAATCTAGGGACTTAAACCTAATATGAAG
>DAITOW010000076.1:0-10852 GCA_036833965.1 Oleiphilaceae bacterium | reverse complement strand
CAATGAATCCTGACCAGATGCTCAGGACTTATCCGCAAAATGTCTGATGCAAAGCCCCTAACAAACTTCGCACCTTGCCATCTTGCACGCGATAGTAAACAACCTGCGCTTCCTTGCGCGTTGCAACAAACCCAAGCTCGCGCATCACCGCCAGATGTTGCGACAGGGCCGACTGCGACAAGTCGACCTGCGCATTGAGTTCACTTACTGATAGTTCGCGATCCATCAGGGCGCAAAGTATCAGCAAACGATTCTGGTTCGCCATTCCCTTAAGATAACGCTCTGCCTCAAGGACATTTTCACGTATTTGAGCAATCTCAGCTTGCACGAAACCTAGCCCTGAGTTTTTGACGGAACAAGATTCGCCGCGAACATCCCGACAATCATTGAAACAACAAAGTACAGGGTCGTTTCATTGCCATAAGCAAGGGAGGAAACGGCAGGTCCGGGACAGTAACCGAACAAACCCCAACCAATGCCAAACAGCACCGCGCCACCGATCAAACGTTTGTCAATCAAGCTCGTCCCGGGCAAGTGAAACTGCGTATCGAACAACGGACGCGCCTTGTTCTTATACATTTGATAGACAGGCACAGTGACCATCAAGCCACCGCCCATCACGAACATCAGCGTTATGTCCCAATCACCGAACAAATCAAGAAAACCGATGACCTTCTGAGTGTCCGTCATACCAGACAAAGCCAGACCTGCACCAAACAATAAACCAACAATTAAACCGATAATTCCAGGCATCACAAACTCCTAAGCAATCACGTGACGAACGACAAACACGGTTACAAAGCCCGCAGCCATAAAAGTAAGCGTTGCAGCAATTGAACGCGGCGAAAAGCGCGCCATTCCGCAGATTCCGTGACCACTTGTACAACCGGAGCCGATTTTGGTCCCAAAACCGACCAACAGCCCGCCAACGATGGCAAGTGCTACACTACCTTGCGGAGCGGCCGGAACAGGCAAGCCGAAAATTTGATGAACAATGATCGGACCACCAATCAGCCCAAGCACAAAAGCAATGCGCCACATATTTGAGGCAATATCCATCTTGGCCAGTCCAGACACCGCGCCCCACACCACACCTGTGACGCCGGCAATGCGCCCGAGCGCAATCAATAGCAATGCGGCAGAGCCGCCGATTAACAAGCCGCCAGCGATGGCAGGAATAAACGCTTCCATTTAATGCTCCCAGTAAGAAGAATCGAAAAGTGAAAAATAAACAGGAGCATTATATTAGCACCCACTGAATTAGCAAGACCTTATTTAGATGACTCTTAATTAGACAACCCTAATATAAATAACAAATGACGTGACGGAGGAAAAACAAAGTGCCACTCCCGGTTATTTCCGGTAACGTAACAGGCAGCTTTCAAGCAAGAATAATAACGGGCACAACACACCAACCATGATTAAGCTAGAGCAACTAAAAACTGGCGAACGCCAACGTGTTACCGAGATCATGAACGACGTCTTCGATGATGACCGGGTACAACGCTGGGTTTTCGGGCCCACCATGCCCGTCGGACTGTATTTCGGGCAGGCAGCACAGGCACTGTATCTAAAGCAGGACTGCAGCTTCGCAACCGAAGACGACCAAGCCGCAGTGCTCATGCTACGCCCCAACACAAAAAAGCAGATTCCGACCTACAAGCTTCTACCTTTGGCAAAACCCATGCTCAAGCATGGAGGGCTGAGAGCCCTGAAGCGCGGAATTATTGCGGATGAAATTGTTACCAGAAAAGCGCCAACATACCCCTTTTACTACATCTTTGCGATTGGCGCCCGCAAGTCAGCCCGTGGCAAGGGCTATGGCACTGCACTCATGAAGCGCTGCATAGAGATTGCAGAGGCGGACGACATGCCCATCTATCTTGAAAACAGCAAACAGGAAAACCTGCGGTTTTACGAAGGCCATGGCTTTGAAGTGATCGAAAAGATCACCCTTGGCAAGGGTAGCCCTCCGATGTGGTTAATGGTGCGAAAGCCCGCAAATACACAAACGCCATAAGCTTTGCCATCAACAGGAATTTTGGATAGTCACGGGAACTAATCTCAAATGCTTGCATCCTATAAGTAACGATAGCGACGTATCTGCAAAGTGATCGCCGAGAACCAAGCCTTAAAAACAAATCAGCCTGCCTTTTTTGGAGCATGAACATGAGTTTTATCTTGCCATTAACCGTCGCCCTATTGGCAGCCTTCTCCTTCGCAGTTTCTCCGCGCGCCCGCAATAACGAAAGCTTTTATGGTGGTCTTTCACCTACGGGGCAGAGTCCCAGCTTGCTTACGCTAGTACTCAGCCAGGTCACCACCTGGATTTTCGCCCGCTCATTGCTCAACGCAGCCATTCTCGGTTACTACTACGGCATTTGGGGAACCCTCGCCTATGCGGCCTATTACCTCTCGTTTCTGACCGGCGCCGCAATCATCGATTCCCTGCGCTTCAAACACGGCTTCTCCAGCATTCAGACCTTTCTGCACGCACGATTCGGCAGCGTTGGCACCACCTGCTACAACGTCGTCATAGCTCTGAGGCTGATTAGCGAAGTGTTTGCAAACATTCTGGTGATCGGCGTTCTTTTTGGGGCTGCAGGTTCCGGATCCTACACCATTGCAGTGCTTGCATTTGCGTTGATCGCACTCACCTATTCCATGCTCGGAGGCCTGCACGCATCCCTGCGTACCGATGTACTGCAAATGCTCCTGTTCATCGGCGTACTTGCCGTTTTGCTCATCAGCACGGCCTCTGAAGGGTTGTTTACGATCGAAACCTTCAGTTTTGTCGCCTTTGACATTTCCGAACCCGGCCCGATCCTTTTGATCGTTGCATTGCTGCAAGTGTGGAGCTATCCGATGCATGACCCCGTCATGATGGATCGGGGATTTTTAGCAGATCGCAGCACGACGCGTCGCAGCTTTTTGCACGCCGCGTGGATCAGCATTCTGTGCATCATCGCCTTTGGTTCACTCGGAATTGTTGCCGGAGCCAATGCATTGGAAGGCGAATCCATGAACATCGCACTCGAACGCCTGCTCGGTGAGCTTCCCATGCTAATGTTCAACATTGCCCTGGTAATTTCAGCCATGTCGACGCTGGACAGCACGCTGTCGAGCTCGGCAAAACTCGTCGCTATCGACATGCAGGCAACACAGGCCACCGTGCGTAACGGTCGCATCATTATGCTGGGTTTCATGCTACTCGGCTTACTCATGGTGTTCATCGGCAACAAGGATTTGTTTAGCGCCGTCGCCGTCAGCGGTACCGCGTCCATGTACCTAGCACCTGTTATCTTTTTCTCGCTTTGGGGTAACGTCAAACATATTCCGGTATGGGCTTACCTCGCAGCATTCACTTTCGCTTTTGGGGGTGCGCTTCTGTACTTCCTGGAATCCTCTAGCCACACTGCTCTGCTTGGTGACGCGCACAAATACACCAAGCTGCTTTGGATCTCGATAGCGGTGCTATTCGGTGGTTGTGCTGCGTTTGCTCTGGGAATGCTATCCGAGAACTCTCGCGCCCGTTCAGCGCTTCCTGAATAATTCAACGTTTGCCAATAACGCTCATAACATGGACGCTTAAGCAAAATGAATAAAGACCTAGGCACACTTTCAGGTACGCTACTCATTTTCGGCGGCCCCTACAGTAACCTTGCAGCACTTAAGGCAATGCGCGCGCAAGCCGAACAATCAGGCATCCCGCCAGGCAATATTATTTGTACAGGCGACATCGTTGCCTATTGTGCGGAACCACAACAAACCATTGACCTGATTCGGGAATGGGGCGTGCACATTGTGCAAGGCAACTGTGAGGAATCTCTCGCCAATGACCGTGACGATTGTGGCTGTGGTTTTGGCGAGAACAGCGCCTGCGACCTCGCCTCAAAAGAATGGTTTTCCTATGCCCGCAAGCATGTCAGCGCGGAGGCTAAACAGTGGATGGCAACGCTTCCAGAGAGAATGTATTTTAACTATGAAGGCCGGCGTTACTGTTGCATTCATGGAGGTTTAGAAGAACAAAACCAGTTCGTTTTCCAGTCGACAGAAGAAAGCGAAAAGCTTCGTCAGCTTAAAGCCGCAGATGCGGACGTCATGATCGCAGGCCATTGCGGTCTGCCTTTTGGTCAACAACTTGAAGACAGCAAATACTGGCTGAACGCCGGCGTAATTGGTATGCCTGCGCACGATGGACAGCCCAACACATGGTACATGCTGCTGGGTGTTAACGCGGAAAAGTCAGAAGCACATTTAAAACTCAGGAGCGCCGATGCAACAAGTACTTGCCGGGCATCGTGGCATGCGCTCCACTACGACTATCAGTCGAGCATCAAGTCAATGCACGCCGCGCAACTTTGCCCGGGTTACTCTGCAGCACTTGCCTCTGGCCTGTGGCCAAATGACGACATCTTGCCTGCCCAAGAACGCAAAAAATCAACGCGTATTCCGCCCAGTTTGATCAACCCTAAGAACAGATAGCTGCTAAAAACGTACCGATCACTCCATCGACTCGGTATCAAGGCCCTCTTTGTTTTATTCCTGAACCGAAGTTTGCACTTTCTTTAAACGCACTTGGGTTTTGCGCAACATTGCGGCGTATCTCACAGCGCGCTCCAGCAAAGCCGGCGTAAAGTCGTCCTTGCTAATCACATCCACAACGCCAAGGTCTTTCGCACTTTTTTCCATGGTCGGCGTGATCTGTCCAGACACCAAAATAAAGGCTGTGTCTTTCATATCATTCACGGAAGATCCACTCTTCTGAAATTCTTCAAGAAGCGCCAATGCATCGGTTGAACCCAGCGAATAATCCAGAAAGCAAACGTTATAGACATTTTCGGCAAGCATAGCCAAGGCCTGTTCTGCATCCTGCACCCCGTCACAGTTGATCTTCGTCTGAGCCTTCTTCAGCATTACCTCAAGCATACGGCGATCGTCCGGATCATCGTCAATGATCAGAACGCTCATTTCGCTCAAATCAGCCGACAACAAACCATGCAACTGCGTATCGATATGTTCGTCAACTTCTCCTATCACCTCCTGAATCTCGACCACTTGAGTGACATCAATGATCGAAATCAGGCAACCGGTAATGAGACGCCCGTTTTTGAAGTAGGGCTCCAGATTCACCATGATATGGTGTCCATCTTCCGTCACAAAGCGGTTATTCAGACTCTCACCAGAGCTCATTACACGCGAGACATCACTAGACAGTTCCGGGTAATTGAACCGCAAGGAAAGGTGATGTATCGGCCTCCCCACATCCGCCTCTAGCAAATTGGTGTATTTGGTTGCTGCCGGCGAATAACTGCGAATCAGCAAGATATCGTCAAGGAAGATCATCCCCACCGGACTTATCCGAATGACATTGTCCAAGTCAGCATTCAGAACAATCAGCTCATCAATTTTTTCCTGATACTCACTGTTCACGGTATAGAGTTCTTCGTTGACAGACTGCAGCTCTTCGTTGGTACTCTGTAATTCTTCGTTCGCTGCGAGCAGCTCCTCGTTAGAAGATTGCAGCTCTTCGTTGGTTGTCTCCAGCTCCTCCACCGTAACCTGCAAACGTTCCTGGTGGCGGCTCAGTTCGCTTTCCAAATCCCGAATACGTTGTTTGGTCTGCTCTTGCGCATCATAATGCACAGTGGTCGCATCGGACTCACGACGGTATTGCTGCACCTCACCCTGCTTTTCCAGCACCAACACATAAAACAAGGGATTACCCGCTGAATCCTTTATCACATATGCAATCAAGGAGAGGTTTGTGATTGTGTCGTTAATTGGCACCTCAATATCGCGATAGATAACATCATTACCTTCGTTTTTAACCCGATGCAGAGCTGTCGACACAGGCACTGTTAATTCATCCCGCACAATGTCGGTTATTAACGAGCTGAACTGCCCTGAGCGCAAACGTGCTGTGTAGTGGCTAACATCACCATAAACATGTTGAACCTCCAACTCCGAATTCAACACGATACAATCCGGCGCGAAGCGTTTGATGAGCGACTCCGCTACAACAGAAATCTCCGACTCCTTGCGGTGCTTTTGCAACAGATCCGCTGCACGTGGCACCAAAGCATGCTTTGATGAATGCAAGACACGACTATCCACAAAACTGGGTGACAGAATGCGCATGGCGCCTATTTTTTCAAACACCCGGCCCGACTCATCCAAAGCCTGAAACTGCCTTTTAAATTCATTTAAGGACTCTGAGAGACCGAGCACCAAACAACCACTGCGCACCAGCGAGAAATGCAGATTACCAAGAACGCGCTTTTGCGCCTCGGGCTGAAAGTAAATCAATACGTTGCGACAAACAGCCAAATGCATCCCGGAAAACGGCGGGTCCGAGATCAGGTTGTGGGTCGCAAAAATCACCATCTTGCGAATATGCGGCGCTACCCGAAGCTTTGAGCCCTCTGTGATAAAGCACCGATTCATGTATTCGGCCGGGACATCGGCCCTGATATTCGATTCATACAAACCCATTCCCGCCGATGTAACGGCATTAGGATCCACATCGGTGGCAAAAATCTTAACGACCCGACCAACTCCTTCCTTTTGTATCGCTTCATCAAACAAAATAGCCAAGGTGTAGGCTTCTTCACCTGACGAGCAACCCGCGACCCAAATACGAATCGGCTCATCGCTAGGCACGAGCTTGAACAACTTGGGTATGACAGTTTCCTTTACGTTCATCCATACGCGTTCATCACGAAAGAACTGGGTGACACCGATCAAAATCTCCCGACCAAGCACTGCCCGCTCAGCGGCGTTAGCATTCAAAAACACTGAGTAATCTTGCAGGTTTTTTAGCTGGTTGATGCCAATACGTCGCTCCAGACGTCGTGCGACGGTCGCCTTTTTATAAACAGAAAAATCGATACCCGTTTGCGTTTGCAAGAGTTTGAAAATGGTATTCAACGCTTGTGAATTGTATGTTGCACTGTCGTTTACCAGTGAACCGCTTGCTACCAATGGGTGGGTCATGTAGTTAGTGAGCGCTTGAGCAATCGAGCCAATGGGCAGGACAATATCAGCCATTTCGGACGCAACGGCAGCCTGCGGCATACCATCAAATCGCGCATCCTCCGGGTCCTGCACAATCACCAGACCACCCTGCTCCTTGATAGAGCTGATCCCGCGACTACCGTCAGTGCCCGTACCGGAGAGCACCATCGCCACACTTCGATGGCCTTTGTCTTTTGCAAGAGAGTTGAAAAAGATATCGATGGGAAAGTTGAGCCCGCCTTCCCGGGTTTGATCAAACAGGGTCAAGCACCCATCCTCGAGCATCATGTTTTTCTTTGGCGGTATCAGATAGACGTGATTGGCGCGAACCTGCATGCCCTCTTCGGCCGAGTGCACTTCCATATCAGTCATACGCTTGAATAAATCCGGCATCATCGACTTAAAATCGGGAGAAAGATGCTGAATCACAATAAAAGCCGCCCCACTATCCGAAGGAATAGCATGAAACAGCTCTTGGAGGGTTTCCAAACCTCCGGCAGACGTACCGATCGCTACCCAATAATAAGGCACCCCGTCCTCAGCGTCCTGACGCGCAACAGAATCCATTTCAGACAGACTAGCCACGTCCATACGCTCCTGGTTCGTGCTTTTTCTCAACTCAATGGCCTGCTCGATCTGCTCAATGCGTTGCTCTGAAGCGCTAAACTTTTGGTCGGACTCTGACTCGGACTCTGCACCTGATTTGCCCTTCACTGCTGACTCTTTAGCACAAGAGGCATCTGTGGTGCTCTCATCACCCTGCTTGAAATGCCCTTCTTGAGACAATGGGCCATCTTCAGACGGCGCACCAGCATTGGGTGTAGATTCATCAGTCATGTGAAAACCTTTGGTAATAATTTAGTTTAGCTCGCAGCTTTTTGTTACGTTCGCAACTTCTTATTGGGCTAGCAAAGCGAGGCGTGCCCTAAAGGGCGTACACCGGATCTTATTGTATTTAATCACGTTATAGCATCACCGCCCTGGCAGAAATGCATATTCCGTCGATTCTGTTTTTCTTTTCCGCTGTTTACTGTGTGCTTGATTTTTTTAACTGTATATAGCCTTGCATCAGAGTTTCAAATTCATCCGTCGGCATTGGACGATTGATGAAATAACCTTGAGCCTCGTCACAGCCCCATTCACGGAGCAATGCCAGTATCTCTTCGCTCTCAACGCCTTCCGCAACACAGGTCTTCTTCATCGATTTTGAAAGATTAATCACCGCCTTGGTAATTTCACAGTCATTTTCGTCAATCAGAATATCCTGCACAAAGCTCTTGTCTATTTTTACCTGATCAATCGGGAAACGCTTCAAATAAGTGAGCGATGAAAAGCCTGTGCCAAAATCATCCATCGCAATACGAAAACCCATCTCTTTTAACCGAGCGAGCATAACCGTCACTTGCTCCGTACTATGTAAAAGGATCGACTCGGTAATCTCAAAAACAATTTGGTCAGGGTCGAGGCCATACCCTTCTATTGCCTCGTCCAATATTTCAAAAAAACCAGCCGATTGAAAATGACGACCAGAGAGATTAAACGACAGGGTCGCACACTCTGGAAGCAAACCCCGCTTTTTCCATGTACTGAATCTCAGCCATGCATCTTTTGCCTGCCAAACAAACAGACGGTCGATCAAACCGGTCTCTTCGACCAGAGAGATGAATCTGTCGGGAGCGAGCAAGCCCAGAGTCGGATGCTTCCAGCGAGCGAGACACTCCACACCGCAAGGCTGACCGCTCAGAATATTCAGCTGTAACTGGAAATAACTGACGAACTCCTCGCGCGCCAGGGCATTGTGGAGACTATTGCCCAAATAAAGCCGCTCAGATGCATTTTTCTGCAAATCCGACGTGTAGTACTCATAGGTGTTTTTACCCCTGGCCTTTGCTTTGTACAAGGCCATATCTGCCTGTTTAAGCAGGGTTTTGCTATCAAGCGGCTTGGTCTGCGTTGAAAGCGCAATACCGACACTTGCTGAAGTAAAAATCTCATGCCCTTTTAAGTTCATTGGCACACAAAGCGCCGCCAGCACTTTCTCTGCGACAATTGAGCATACCCGCGCCTGGTCCACGGCATGCATAATCAGCATAAACTCGTCGCCCCCAACACGAGCGACTACATCCTCCGAACGAACAGCCGACTGCAACCGGTTCGCAACCTCTTTCAGCACCTCATCACCAAAATCATGCCCAAGGGTGTCGTTGACGTGTTTGAAACCATCCAGATCAATACACAACAATGCGACAGCACCCGGGAGGTTGGATTGGAGTGCCTCTTCTAAGGCCAACATAAAGCCATGTCTGCTCACCAGATGTGTTAGCGCGTCGTTCTCAGCAAGCTCTCTTAACTTGGTTTCTGCATGATGGCGAAAGGTCGTATCCGTCAAAGTAGCTATAAAACCCTCCAGATGTCCTGCTTCATCCATCAGTGGACGCGCACAAAACTCTCCCCAACCCAACTCTCCGATACTCGTGGTGATTTCGGTTTCCAGAGAAAAATCTTGCCGCTGACTCATCGCAGCATTCAAACCTTCCAGAACTTCTTCAACTTTATCCTTCGAGAACAGGTGTATCCAGCGCTCTTCGAAAAGATCTTCTCGACGCATGTGCATCAAGTTACACCAACGCTCATTGGCGTATGTGACTTGCCATTGCGCATCCACTTCCAAAATACCAACGGGGGCCATATCCGCGAGTGTTTTGAAGCGCTCGGATTCCCGCAAGGTGGCTTCCGTCGCCTTTTGCAAACGATGTACGTCCTGAACAATCACCACCGACTTGCCGTAAGGTGCCTGTATCACCCTGCAACTCAGGGGCAACAGCGCATTGTCCGGTCTTCGCGCAAGCAAGTGCAGCTCGAGCGCCAGACTCTCTTGCTTCGCGTCCTCCTGCAGTTTTTTGGCATGGTGCAATTCCATTGCATAACCTGGAAGAAGCTCTTCCACAGCAATACCCGTAAGCTCCTTGGCGTCATTACCCTCGCCAAAAAGCTCACAGGCTGAAACGTTCAGGCTAATAACCGTCCCGCGAGCGTTCAGCACTAAGACTGCTTCGTACAGATGCTCGAAAAGTTGCTCAACCCGCATTAGGGCAACATCGCCTGCGGGTTCGAGGGTACATTGCCCACACTTGGTGAGGTTGGTGAAAGAGCCCGCCATTTTCAGGCGAATAGGCGCACTGAAGGCGCCGAGCAAAGGACGAATGTATTGCAGGGTTGGCGTCGACTGAGCCAAACTGCCGTCTTCCGGTAATAACAGTAACGCAACACGCTGCATATCGCCCACCCAAATCGGGGACAGCAAAAGCCCTACAAAGGGTTTGATAAATGTGCCGTTTTGCCTCGGCGTAAGGTGACTGGACGAATGTTCCGACAATACCCTCGGTGTCAGCTGACTCGCTAGCCAGATCCGCGTATCCTCATACTCTATGGCCGTTTCTATATTGGCCTTTTGATCGGGGCTCATTCCAAGACTGTCGGCGTGAGGGTTAATCACCTGACTTAGACAAAGGTCGCTTGCACTATGATGGTTATTCTCGTCAAAGAACACGCCCTCGCTTAAACGCTGCGAGTGAAGTGCGCTGGCATAAGGAAGACCCGTAACCACGCATATTTGTGTGAGCAATTCGCTCAGGGCGGCGGCGTAGTTTTTCTCACGCTGAAAGGCTTCGTAGATTTTAGACACAGCTTGCCGCATGGAGGGGTCATTACGGCGTTCTTCGCCCGCCCCGTCAGCTCGCCGAACATATTTGTTTTTGGTCCGGGTTTCTCCAAGCTCTGCAGTCGACGCTCTGTCCAGCGGACCTACTGACCCATTCATCGCCATCCCTTAATG
>DAITOW010000075.1:0-10909 GCA_036833965.1 Oleiphilaceae bacterium | reverse complement strand
CCACTATGTTTAGTGCGCTTAGAAATTTATTTGAAATACGAACGGGTGGTTAGTTTTTGGTCGAATCTCAAGTATGATCAAAGGCTTAGAAAAAAATAAACAACGTACAGAACACATAAAAGCAAGGTTGAACATGGAAAGCAAAAGCAGCAAAGGTCGTCGTTTCACCAAACTTAAACTTGTTAGCGCAGTGTCTGCAGTTTTATTGCTGACAGCCTGCGGTGGTGATGATGCAGATACGGAATATCAAAACCACCTTGATCGTGCCAAAGCCTATCAGGGGCAGGGACAGTACAAGGCGGCAATGATCGAGTACCGGAATGCTGCGAAAAAATCGGGTGGTAAACCTGCGGTTATGATCGCTTTTGCAGATGCCATGAACGAAGTGGGTGATCATCGAAATGCCCAAGCCTATCTTGAGGCTTTGCCTAACCCGAGCTCGGAAGCCTACTTTTTGGAACTGGCCGAAACCTACATCGCTTTGGGCAAGTTTCAGTCGGCTGACAAAGCCCTGACCCAACTTACAGAGCCAACCCGAGAGAAGATGTTGCTCGAGGCAGAGGTATTGTCGAAGCGAGGCAAGCTCAAAGAAGCGCGTGCCATGTACAACAAGCTAATCACCAATAACGCCGCCGACAGCAAGGCACTGGTTGGATTGGCGACCTTAGATGCGATTGAGGGTAATTTAAGCGCGGCTCTGGAGCGTATTGCCAAGGTTCCGGAGACAGCAGACGCCTATGCAAAAGCCCAGCTTCTTAAAGCGGGAATATCGATTGCTGAAAATGATCTGGAAGGTGCAGAGGGTACATTAAGTCAGTTGTTGTCTGTGTTGCCGACAACAGATCAGATGATGCCGGAGCGCGTTCTTACGCTTGAACGTTTGTCCTATGTTTTAACTCGTCTTGGTCGCTCAAACGAAGCCTATATTTATACCAAACTATTGTCTGAAGCATTTCCCGGGGCGACCGAAGCGAATGACAGCTTCCAGGAAGCAATGGCGGACTTTGAAGCCAATAAGTTGGATGATGCAAAACAGAAGCTCGTAGCGCTTGTTGAAAAATATCCGGGCCATTCACGCTCGCGTCAGGTTCTGGGTATCATCAGTTATATGCAGGGTGATGCCGAGGCTGCAGCGTCCTACCTTGGTGGCGTCGTTGACCCTGAAACATCAAGTCCACTTGCTACGCAAGTCTACATGGCAACGAACCTTAAGCTGAACGAGCCAAAAAGAGTGCTCGAGGCTCTAGAGCCCACCATTGATCAACAAACTTCGGTTGAGATATTGGGCTTGTATGGCTTGGCTGCCGTTTCGGATGGCCAGTACAAAAAAGGTGAGGCAGCTTTGTTAAAAGCGGCTGGCCTCGCGCCCGAGAACGTGCGATTGCAGCTGGCTCTGGCCAATTTTTACAGAAACACGCCCGAGGCTGATAGAAGTAAGGAGTTGCCTTATCTTGAGAAGGCTTTTGAACTTGATCCGACCCAGCGTCAGGTGCTGGTAGATTTGGCCTCTTACTACCGAAGGAGTGGTGAGCAGGACAAGGCTCAGGAAATTCTGGTGTCGAACGCGAATAAGCATGCCGATAATTACACTGCAAACTTTATTGCGAGCCAGTTCCTGGCGAGTACAGGTTCTATTGCAGAGTCCAGTTCTTTGCTTGAGAAAGCATTGAAAGCTGCCGAAAGCGATGCAGATCGTGCTGTTGTGCAGGGTGCCTTGGGTCGTAATGCCTTGTTGGAAAACAATAATGCGGAAGCGCGCAAGCGTTTTGCGGCAATGATGGAATTGGCTCCGGAAAGCTTGGGCGCGTATGCCGGGTTGTATGAGGCCGAAAGCCGTTTGAACGGACAGGATGCGGCACTGAAAGCTTTGGCGAAACTTGCCAAAGAAACGCAATCTCTGCCTGCCTATCAAAGCTTGATTCGAGTTGCCCTAAGCAACAGAAATATTTCAGGTGCAGAGCGCTTTTATGCGGAAGCGATGGAGAATTTGCCTGATCAGGGTGCACAGCTGAATGACGTTAAAGTGATCATCGATTACTCGCGCGCATTGGATTACCTCAAAACTGGTCAGTTGGATAAAGCGCGTGATGTTGCTTCCCGCAGCTTGGTGACTAATCCCGGTAATGTTCGGGTTGTTGCCGTTCTTGCAGAGGTCGAGATCAAATCCGAGCGTTTTGATGAAGCGCAGACCATTCTTACCCAATTGGAAGAGCAAGCGGGTCAACTGGGCCATATACTTCCCACGCTGAAGGGTGATTTGGCTTTCGCCAAGAAGGATTACGCAGCTGCTCGCAGTGCGTACGAGCAAGCGTGGGAAATCTCGAAAGTGCCGGGTGTTGCAGAAAAGCTGCATCGGGTTTTGGGGCTTTTGCAGGATGATAAAGCGCGCTCTGCCTTCCTTGCTGAATGGTATTCAGCGCAGCCCGATAACTTGCTGGCTATGCTCTTGGTTGGCATGGAAAGCCAGCAGAAGGGTGACGTAGCAAAAGCGCAAACAGTATACGAGACACTATTAACCCAGCGTCCGGATTCTGTAGCAGCCTTGAATAACCTTGGCTGGATTTACTTTGAACAGGGTGATCAGAAAGCGCTTGAGTTACTTGGCAAGGCGGTAGAGTTGGCACCTAATAGTCCGGCAGTTTTGGACAGCTATGGCTGGGTCTTGCATAAGTTCGGCAAGACGGCAGAAGGCTTGCCTTATTTGCAGAAAGCTGCGGAGTTGAAGCCTGACAACGCTGAAATTCAAGCGCATTATGAAGAGGCCAAAAACGCCGGTTAGAGCCTAGTGAGCGCGGCAATTTTTCCAATCGCCGCGCATTTCTCCTAATGTAAGCGGCGGCAGCAAAACGCTGGCCGCTTGAGTTCTATTCTGATTCTATCCCGTGCTTCTCGGTCAGTGCGTAGAGGGTCGGACGGGTGATTCCAAGAATACGTGCCGCTTTGGCCATATTTCCTTTGGCGCTTTGAATAGCTTGCACACAGGCTGTTTTTTCAGCGGTGTCGCGTATTTGCTTGAGATTGAGAGAACCTTCCGGCAAATTAATGCTGCCTCCCTCAAGTTCCAGATCTTCTGCACTGACGTTGCGACCATCAGTCATAATCGCAGCACGCTTGATTTTATTGATCATTTCCCGGACGTTGCCAGGCCAGTCGTGATTGCGTATAGCGACCATCGCATCTTCCGAGAGTCTGAGGTCAGGCCGGTTCATCTCTTCGCCAATGGTTTTAAGCAATGCTTGCGCAATTAGGACTGAGTCGCCCTCGCGGTCTCGCAAGGCCGGAATCCGCAGACTGATTTCACTGACGCGATAATAGAGATCTTCACGAAAGCTTCCGGACTGAATCAGACTGTCGATGTCCTGATGAGTTGCACAAACAACCCGAACATCAACAGGAATTTCCTTAACGCCGCCAACGCGCTCAATGACTCGCTCCTGAAGAAATCGCAGCATTTTGGGTTGAAGCGATGCAGGCATATCGCCAATTTCATCCAGAAACAGTGTGCCGCCGTGCGCCAATTCCACTTTGCCCTTTTTTTGCTGATGTGCGCCGGTAAACGCGCCTTTCTCATGGCCAAATAATTCGCTTTCCAGCAGGTTTTCAGGAATCGCTGCGCAGTTGATGGCAGAGAAGGGCCCTTCAGAGCGCGGGCTGAGGTTGTGTAGTGCTCTGGCCAGCACTTCTTTGCCGGTTCCGGTTTCGCCCAAAATCAAGGTCGATACATCGGCTGGGGCGACTTTTTCAATGGTACGGCAAACCTTCAGCATTGCCGGGCTATTCGCGATGACGCCTGGGATGCCTGATGAGGTTTGAGACTGTTTGAGGCGTGAGTTTTCAGCCTCAAGTTCCCGCAGGCGAAAAGCGCGCTCAACGATGAAGCTGAGAATGTCTGCGTCCAGCGGTTTGTGAAAAAAATCGGTCGCGCCCATGCCGACTGCACGTACTGCGTTTTCCTTTTCTTCACGTCCGGTGACAACGATGACTTTGGTTTTTGGCGCGAGTTGCAGAATCTCTTCCAAAACCAGAAAACCTTCACTTGCGCCGCCGGGATCTGGAGGGAGGCCGAGGTCGAGCGTCACAACGCTTGGTTCATGCCTGCGCAGCATTGAGATGGCGCTTTCACGGTCAGAAGCCATGTGCACTTCAACATCGTCATTGAAGCACCAGCGCATTTGGCTCTGTAGACCCGGGTCATCTTCAACAATGAGGAGTGTTTTTTTCAAGGCAGTACTTCCCTGTCATTGGTTTTACGATTCGCTATTTTGACGCGAGGAATACTAAGTGTAAAACAGGTTCCCAGATTCAGCTCGCTGGTAACATTGATTGTGCCACCAATTTTTCGCAGA
This sequence comes from Oleiphilaceae bacterium, assembly GCA_036833965.1. Taxonomy (GTDB): domain Bacteria; phylum Pseudomonadota; class Gammaproteobacteria; order Pseudomonadales; family Oleiphilaceae; genus PZPK01. The sequence continues at coordinate 6,563 of DAITOW010000075.1, read as the reverse complement.
TACTCGCGGCTTTGGTACGCGCCGATACCCATGCCGGTCAAACCCTTGGTGCTTGAAAAAGGTTTGAACAATTCGCTTTTGATGAACTCTTCGCTCATGCCGCTACCGCTATCCTGAATGAAAACAAAGACATCATTGGTGCTGGTCTTGGTGGAAATCTCTACATGGCCATCTTTATCGCAGGCCTCGATGGCGTTTTGAGTGATGTGCTCAATCACCGATGAGAGTTGTTGGGGGTCTGCGTTGACCAGAATATTCTCTTCATGCAGGACGAGCTTCGGCGCAGGCAGGGCAGATTTCTTTTCAAGGCAGACCCTGGCGAGTAAGTCGCAAAGGTTTACTTCACGAATTTGCTCATGCTGGTTCGGGTTGCGGATCTGAGCCAATAAATGTTCCATTTTTTCGACGGAGTGCTGTGTGGTGTGGATCATGTCATCCACAAATGCCGGGTTGTGTTTATGCTTCGGAGCGTTTTTAACCATTAGCGAGAGTTGGGCAATGATTGTTTTGATGTCGTGGATCAAAAAGGCAGATGTCTGGTTGACGGCCTCAAACTGACGCGACTGCGCCAACTGCTCTTCAGAGCGTTGTTGTTCAAGATAACTACAGGCTTGTTGCGCTACAATTTTCAGCAAATCGTAGTTTTCCCAGTTTAGTTCCATCGGGATATAGGGCTTCGCCAAAAATACAAAGCCGGAGAGCCGATTGTTACTTTTCAGGGGAACAATGAGCCAAGGGTTTTCTGCGCTCAATATACCTTCCGGGATTTCGATAAGATCGTATTTTTCGGGGTCAGCGAGAAATTCCGAGAGGTTAATAATCCAGTCGTTGTCCTCAAAGTAATTGGCAAGATCGGCATCCTTGTCAACTGTACCGAATGTAGTTTGCTGGAAACCAAACTGCGCCTTGAGAGAAAAATTACTGTCTTCGTCCTGAATCCAGATTGCACCTGCTTGCGCTTGGACCGGAGCGGCCAGGGTTTTAGCGCCGCGCAAGGGCAAGTTGTCCTTAGCGTCGCTGGTTTGCAGACTGTCCGTTGATTTTATCCATTCTTCCCGGTAATCGTATTTGTAGTCGAAGAAGTTCTTCGAGATGAACACCATAGTTCTTGCTCGAAGATTGGGGGAGCTGAGAACCAGAATCAGGAAGATACCGGCAGAGAAAATGAACAAAACTCTCAGAGCTTCACCCCAGGTGCCGCCAAACACGTTGATGTAATAGCCTCCTGCGGAGACAAAGATCAGATAGACCCCGGCAAGAGAAAGGGTTGTGGTGTGGAAAATCATCTGCCGGGAGATGTGAATGCCGATGGGTTTGTCTTTGCGCGCAATCAGGGTAGTGGCGATCAAGGGGGTTGCAAGCGCATTAACTGCGCCTCGGGCATCCCAAAGAGCACCTGATAGATGATTAAAGAGCAGGGCGTCGGAATACATCACGAAGTCATAGGCAAGTATGGTTGCAATCGCAAGGCTCAGATACTTGATGCCTGCACGAGTGTAGATTGCTGAGTTGCGCCAGATTTGCTCAAGCAGCAGGATGCCCACGAGCGACACCAGTACGTTGAGTATCAGTAAACTGCGTCCATCGATGAGGTTGATATTGAACCATGACTGCAGAGTGATCATGGCGATCGTGACGGTGATCAGGATGATGATGCCTGAGCTGAACAGAAGCTGCGGGTTGATTTTGAACTTTTTCGGGAAAGGCGATATGCCCAGAATGGCATAGAGCACAATAAACCAGGAGAGTGTTCGCAGCAGTTCGACGCTATAACGAAACGTAAAGGAGACCTCCAGTCCGAGCGATTGTATGCAGAGTAGACCCAGCCAGATCACACTGCATGCGGCCGATGCCAGCAGAGCCTTGTCTGTTGTTCGGCGATGTTTGCTGCGCAGCATATAGGCACAAAGCAGGCTGAACGTAATGACACCTGTCGCGTTGCCTATAACCGAGAAACTGAGATCCATTGCCTTTGTTTGTCTTCCAATGCCGGTGCTCGTTGAGAGCCGATAAATACATAGCGCTTGATATTAAGTGTAACAGGGAAGAGAGGCAGGGTGAGCTATAAATCGTAAAAGCGGGGCGAAAAAAAGCCGGGTGTGCTACCAAACACATCCGGCAATAAGTGCGAGTAGTATCCATGAAAGTCTTTCATTTCACCAACGGCTTTGAGACCGTCAGTGCCCTAAGTATTAGTGAAAATATGGTTTTCGCAAATGCGTATCGTCAAAAAAACGATCACTTTTTGGAATATGAATGGGCATTTTTTTGTATTTAGAGTAATTAAACCTAGAAACGATTTTAGGTAATGTTTTGTAGGTATATGTTTCTAAACGTCTTTTTCTTCTTCAGATTTGGTCAGCTTTTCTTCGCTAATCCAGGGGAGTTTTCTGTAGTGTGGCTCTGATTCGGCAAAATTTGTAAATGGGTACTTGATGATGTCGAAGTAAGGCGAGTAATCGAAGTCGCTGGGAGTGCAAAGCTTCGGGTTTCGGCGGTAGATATTGACATGTCCTTCTTCTGTGCGTTTGATCATTGGTAATATCGGATACTGTATCGATCCGAACGCTTCAGCGATCATTGTTGAACAGACGGTTTTGGTGGTTTTACCCGGGTGGGTTGAAAATAAACTGGAGCGCCAACGCCTCGGTAAAATCAGATAGGGAAAGAAAAAACGCAATAAATCGAAGATCTGTCGCATATCGTAGTCTGTGCCGAGTCTGGAAATTGCGTACTGAATGACCTTCTGTGCGTCGCGATAGGTTAGATCTTTGGGACGGCATATTCGGACGTGGTCTCGATCATAAACTGAAAGCGGACGGGCTACAGTCCCCATGCCAAGTTCACTTTCGACAATTAACTGGACGTCAGGCTGGCCATCAAAAAAACTTTTAAGGCGTTGCCGATCACGGGGGTTTTCAATTTCATGGATGCGACCGATATACAAGGCAGCATGTGACCATCGGCTTTGGGTGACTGTTTTAATGACGTCGCTGACCCGACTTCTGCCCTCTACCAGAATGACGTCGCCGGGCTTGATCTCGTAGCGCATGCGCTCGTAGTCGCTCATCGGGATCTGGTTGGGTTGACGCTCTCTGATCAATAGCCGCGTGATAAACGCGATCAGCTTGTTTTTGGTCTGAAAACCCATGAATTGGTTCCGTGAGTAAAAAATCGACTACCTAGTATTAAAGGTTTAGACAATAAACCTCTGAACAGCAAAGCAAATATTGTCAAATTGTGACTGTATGGATGTAGAGAACTCTCGTAAACTACAGGGCAATTCGTTAATGGCGGTTAAAAGGTCGCGTAGGAAAATGAGTCAAAAGAAAAAAACAGCTAAAAAAGAGCAGGCAGGCACTGGCAGTGATTCAGTAAGTGAGCAGGCGCAGTTCCTGTCTGACAAGATCAAGGAATCGGCACGCCAGATTTGGCTCGCAGGGCTTGGCGCCTATAACAAGGCTGAAGAAGATACCGGAAAGATCTTTGAGAAGCTTGTGAAGGAAGGTGAAGAGCTTGAGTCGGCAACGAGAGGTGCTGTAGAGAAGCGTTTCAAGGCCGTTGAGGATAAGGTAGAAGACGTGCGCGGCAAGGCAAGCAATACCTTTGGGAAGCTTGAGTCTGTATTTGATGATCGGGTATCCGGTGCTTTGGAACGTTTGGGTATTCCGAATAAAAAGACCATTGATGCGCTTGAAGCACGTATCGACAAGCTCGAAAAGGCCTTGAAGAAACAACAGAAGTAGGTGGTTTGGACTCTTTCCTCTAGTCACTGCGGATCAGATCCGCAGTGCGTGGGAGACTGGGCGACTGCGAACGTAGCACGCCTGGTTTTTATTAGCTGGGCCGAAAACTCTACAAGTATGCTTCTTTCAAAGCATTAATCATCTCGCGACGTTCGTCCTCAAGGAAGGGCGCAACGACAGACATGACCTGATACACCCCTTTCGCCAGGGCGTCATCAAGCACTTCGCCATCGTTAATCATTGAATAGCTGAGCCAGAAGGTTGTAATCAGTATGACCTGTTCGGTGAGCGCGAGGACCTCGGCTTCATTCGCATGCATGCGACCCTTACTGATCGCACGCTGCAGCACAACCCTGCAGGCCTTGCGTTTCGTATCCAGAATTTTCTGGAATTTCTTTTCAAGATGAGGGTACTTGGCCATCACCGTAACCAGATCTTTATATAAAAACTGGAATTTGGCGATGTTCTCGAAGATCAGGTGCAGATAAAACCATAAGTCCTCAATTTCCATGTCCGACTCGGGTACGACCAGAATGTCGTACATGCTCGCTTCGAACCACGAAAACAGTTCGTTCAATATTTCGGTCTTACTTTTGAAGTGGTAATACAGGTTGCCGGGGCTGATATCCAGTTCGTCTGCAATCAGCAAGGTTGTTACCTTGGGTTCACCGAGTTCATTAAACAGGGCAAGGCTGGTGTGAAGAATCCGCTCGCGAGTTTTCATGAAAATCAGAGTCCACTTATTGGTAAGTTTGAACTTCGGCAATGCCGCGCAGTTTTATGGTCTAGTTATAAGCGGTTTGGGGTCAATATAAAAGTGCGTAATTCGGTCATCGCTGAATTTCTCAAAGAATTGACTCGTTTGTGCAATCAGTCGGAACATCTGCTGACCGTCCGGTGTTTTGCTCAGCACCTTCATGCTGTCGTAGCCACCACGTATTTTTGTGAATCTTGCAGTCAAACTGGTGGCGATGATTTGACTTGCCTCAAGCTGATGCTCTTTTGCCAGAAACGTTTTATAGGTAGTGATCTCTTCATCGCTCAGGTTCGAGCGTGTTGCCAGATGCGGCATTTTTATGCGGTTGAGTATGCAGTGGCTGTAGGATTGAGTGCGATCCATGCTGAAGCGCCTGAATGCTTCCCAAAAATAGCTGTCTGTGATGTGTTGGAATAGCGCTAGGCGCGACAGGCTGTTCTTAACGAATTCCGACACATCATTTTGTGTCATGACCTCTTCGATCGCTGCTCTCAAGAGCCAGTCAAAACCTTGTGCGGTTTTGTGTGCATAAACTTGTCGGTACATTTGGTGACGGCTGTAAACAAAGTCTTCAAGAGAGCTAAGGCTCTTTTCGGCTATAGCGATGCCAACCCAATTGGTTTGATCGCACAGACCAAAGTGCAGGTTGCTTAGCAAGTGGTCGAGGTTGAAGCCGCCGATGGTGACCGAGGAGTGAAAACCATCTCTCAGCATGTAGTCTGCCCGGTCTGCATCAAGCTCGCCGGAGACGATGTTTGAAAGCAAGCATCTGAATTTGTCGGCAAAGTCAGCGGGAGGTGTTCTTGGCTTATTGCCAGTCACCAACGGCCAGATCGCCAGCGCATGCTTCTCAAACAGGGGGCTGACCTTGATGCTAACGGTTTCCATAAGAGAGAGAATATCCGGCGTTTCGATATCGCCGCGATGACTCTCCGCTTCTTTTAGCAGCTCTTGAGCAACGCGCACAGAGTAGTGTTCGTGTTCAATGTGCCTAGGCTTTTCCTGGTATATGTGTTGATAGTTTACGCCTTGCCATAGCTGATCAAAGGTATCGCTTGAGTTGAGAATTTCACGGATCGCCTCTGTTCGGCTGAATTGGTGAGAAAAACTACTGTGCCCGCTATCGTGCAGCAGGCAGGCGCAACGAATAATTCGGTGGAAATAGCTGATGGCTTCGAGCAAGGCGCTATCGACCTGACTGCCTTCCTCTTTACTGCGCTTTTTCAAGCCGTTTTCGACCATCGCCATAAACATGCGGCCGCCGACATGCATTGCGCCAACGCTGTGTAAAAAGCGTGAATGGGTTGCGCCGGGGAAGACCAGCGACAAGATATCGTTTTGGCAGATAAATCTCAGGCGCTGGAATAGAGGGTGGTCAATCAGGGCAACTTCAAACCGGGAAACAGGAATGCCACCGTGAACAGGATCCATGATGAGTTTGTGGTAGTTGCCGAGCAGGTCGTCTACTTGAAGAAGCAAGCTTTTTCCTTTAATTCGTCTTGTTTGTCGGAAGCGTCGTATTAAGAGTATAGCGAGTGTTATCAAAGGGTGTCGGTATTATTGATACTTTGCTTTACCTTGTGCTGCGCTCGCCTATACTCTTTCAATAGTCGTTCAAAAATAGAGCAGATATGAGTCTCAGTTCAGACCAGATACTGGTGATCGATCCGAATGTTGAGGATCGTGAACGGTTGGTTACTTACCTAACAGAAAAAGGTTATTTTGTTCAGTCTGCCAGCGGTGTTGAGACAGCCCACCTTCTAAGCTTCGATCACGCGCCCGATCTTATCTTCGCGGATGTTCCGAGTGCGCAAGTAGAGTTACTGCCGTTTATGGAAGGCGATAAACGCAGTTCGCTGATTATCGTGTCGAAGGCAGAATCGGCGAGGGATGTGGTCGCTTGCCTGCGAGCCGGTGCGCAGGACTTCATTCTCAAACCGGTCTCTGATTACGACAAGCTGGATCCGGTAATTCATAAAACGCTAGATCAGATTCGTTTGGCAAAGTTGAACAAGCGATTACGCTCAGAACTGGAAGAGCGCAATCGCAAGCTTCGCGAG
>DAITOW010000074.1:0-11001 GCA_036833965.1 Oleiphilaceae bacterium | reverse complement strand
GCCTAGCTTGGCGTTGGTTCCAGCGCTGTTCAATCGCCCGCCAATAACAAAGGTTGGATCCATACCGCCACTGGCGAGAATCGAGGCGATCAAACTGGTCGTCGTTGTTTTGCCATGAGTTCCGGCGATCGCAATTCCATGACGAAAACGCATGATTTCAGCGAGCATTTCAGCGCGAGGCACAACTGGAATGCGTTTCTTCCGGGCAGCAATAATCTCGGGGTTTTCCTCATTAATTGCACTGGAAACCACGATGACATTCGCCTTTTCAACATTGGATGCTCTATGCCCCAAAAACACCGTCGCCCCAAGGTTTTCCAAATGTCGTGTCGTCACACTCTCGCTAATATCGGATCCGGAAATTTCATAGCCCTGGTTTAACAACACTTCTGCAATGCCGCACATGCCGGAGCCGCCAATGCCAATGAAGTGAATGCGCTTTATACGTCGCATCTCAGGTATCTCGATATTTGTTGTCATCATTACTTCAGACATCCGACAAACTCCAACAAGCCTGCGCCACACGATCTGCTGCATGGGGCTTTGCCAATGTTCTTGCAGCAGCGGAGAGCCTTGCAACACGCTCAGGCTTCGCCAGCAATGGTTTAATCATTTCAGCCAGGGCCTCGGCTGTTAGTTCGGATTCCGGAGCAAGCCAGGCTGCGCCTCCATCCACCATGATTTTTGCATTCAACGTTTGATGATCGTCTACCGCATAGGGGTACGGAACCAGAATCGCACCGACACCAGCAACGCACAGCTCCGACACCGTTAAAGCACCCGCCCGGCAAATAACCAGATCTGCCCAAGAATAGGCGGCAGCCATGTCATCTATAAACTCACTCACATCCGCATCCACATTTTGTGCACGGTATGCTTCTCTGGTCGCATCCAGCTTGCCCCTGCCTGTTTGATGGCGGATCTCGGGCCGCAAGTCCTCGCTTAGTTGTGAGATAGCCGAAGGTACGACTTGATTCAGCTTAAGCGCGCCCAGACTTCCACCAACGATGAGCAAACGAAGTTTTTTACCTGACTCCGCTACAACATGTTTTTTCTCTACCTCGTAGCTGAGGCGGACAATCTCCTCTCGAACAGGATTTCCAACAACCTCTGTTTCAGTATCGCTTCCAAAGCTATTAGGAAATGCCTCAAAAACCTGACTCGCCACGCGCGATAAAAGCCTGTTGGTCATCCCTGCAACGGCGTTTTGCTCATGAATCACCAAGGGTTTGCGAAATAACCTCGCCGCGATTCCGCCAGGCCCTGAAGCAAATCCTCCCATACCCAAAACACACGCAGGTTTAACCTTAGACATGACGGCGCACGCCTGATAAAGCGCCATTGCAATCCGGATGGGCGCCAACAACAGGGTTTGGATTCCCTTGCCACGTAAGCCACTGATACTGAGTCCAAAGAACGGAATACCTTGTTCTGAAATTACGCGCTCTTCGAATCCGCCTTTCGAGCCCAACCAAACAATCTCGCCGCCCTTTTGCTGAAGTTTGCGAGCGGTCGCAAGCGCTGGAAACACATGTCCACCGGTTCCGCCAGCCATAATCAGAAATGTCTTGCTCATGACAATCGCTCCTGAATAGCCAGTTGTGTTTCCTGATGAATGCGCAGCAATATTGCAATGCAGGCCATGCTGACAATCAGCGAACTACCCCCATAGCTAACAAGAGGAAGCGTCAATCCTTTGGTCGGAAGAAGTCCCATGTTCACGCCGAGATTAATGCTTGCCTGAACACCCAACAAAATAGCGATGCCATAAGCAAAGAAGGCGTGAAACAGCATGCCTGCTTTCTCAGCCACCCGCGCGATCTTGAAGGCACGATATACGAGCAAAGAAAACAGCAGCACAATGGTAATTGAGCCAATCAAACCAAACTCTTCCGCGAGAATCGCAAATACAAAGTCAGTGTGGGCTTCCGGCAAATAAAACTGCTTTTGCAAGCTATTGCCCAAGCCCACTCCGGTTACCTCACCACGTCCAAAAGCAATCAGTGACTGGGTCAACTGATATCCGGAACCAAACTGATCCGCCCAAGGGTCTGTATAACCGACGAGACGCTCCATTCGATATGGCTGCGACCAAATAAGCAACATCAGAACGACCAGCGTCGCCAGCACTAATAATCCGAACTGATGTAGCCGCGCTCCACTTAGAAAGATCATGCCCATAAACGCAGATCCGATAACCACCGTCGCACCGAAATCGGGTTCGCTTAGGAGTAAAAACGCCGCAAAAGTCAGTATGATCATCGGCTTCGCAAAACCCCACCACGAGGCACGAACCTCGTCATGTCGACGAACAAGATAGCCAGCCAGATAAGCGACCAAAAAGAGCTTTGCAAGCTCGGATGGCTGAATATTGATACTTCCGATTGCGATCCAACGTGTACTTCCGTTGACTGTTTTTCCCAGACCGGGTATCAGTACTAGGGTCAACAGGAACAAGGAACCTGCTAACAGGAACCAGGCATTCTTTTCCCACCACGCGAGCGGAACAAAATATGCCAACACCGCAACCACGAGTCCCATCACGATAAATGTGCCATGGCGAGAAAAGTAAAAGAACGGGTTATCGTTACGCACATCTGCAATATCAATAGACGCCGAAGCGATCATCACCAGTCCGATCAAAAGCAAAGCCAGTGACGAAGCCAATAATGCCCTGTCGATCAACATACTTGCCTGAAGCCCGCCAAGTCGCTGCATCATAATTTGGCGACCTCCGCTTTGAAGACTTCTCCGCGTTCCTCAAAATTACGGAACATATCAAAGCTTGCACAGGCAGGAGAAAACAGTACCACGTCGTTAGCTAAAGCCTGCTCTTTGGCAATATTAACGGCTGCATGTAGGTCAGAAGCCTCGAATACAGACACCGTTTCGCCAACTGCCTGGCGCACAACATTTTTGTCCGCGCCAAAGACAACGACGCAACGCCCAAAGCGTTTTAGCGGCAAACCCAGTTCAGGCAATAAAGCACCTTTCGCATCGCCACCTGCGATCAAAACAACCTTGCCGCCATCCTGCAACTGTGCGCCGAAGCCCGAAATGGCCGCAGCACAAGCGCCACCATTTGTGCCTTTTGAATCGTTAATATAGGTGACGCCATCTAGCTGACGAACCCACTCGCAACGGTGCGGCAACCCCCTGAACGCTTTTAGAGCTCGGATCATTGGATCCAAGGGCAAGCCCAACGCAGACCCCATCGCTAACGCCGCAAGTGCGTTGCTGTAGTTGTGGGTTCCGGAGATATTTAACTCGGAAACATCGACAAGTGCGTCAAAGCCCTTCATTAGAGTGGCACCGAGACGTTCGTCACTATAGGAAAACTTCTGCAGATCAAGGCCGTTCATGCCGTAATGAACTATCTTCATTTCTTGTGAGCGCAAAGGCTGACTCAAAGGTTCGTCATCATTGACGACAACCGTCTTTGCCCCGCGGAAGATGCGTTGTTTGGCCTGTAGGTATTCAAGTTTGGTTTCGTACCGATCCATGTGGTCTTCACTGATATTCAGCAAACAAGCCACATCAGCGTTCAGCTTGTTGACCAACTCTAGCTGGAAGCTTGATAACTCCATGACGTACAAATCAGCATCATCGCTAAGTAGATCGAGCGCAGGGATACCCAAATTGCCGCCAACCTTGACATTGCGTCCCGCCTCTTTGGCCATTTCACCCAGCAATACTGTGACGGTGCTTTTTCCGTTGGAACCTGTAATAGCCGCAATTGGTGCTTTCGCGTGCTCAGCAAAGAGGTCAATATCCCCTCTAATTCTCACGCCTGACTCTGCCGCAGCGACAAATGCAGGGTGCTTGGGATCAAGACCGGGACTAAGCACGATTTCATCCGCCGCACATAGTCGCTCAGCATCCAGTTCACCGAGAACAAGTTGAGCCTGCGGAAATTCGCGCTTGAAGCGTTCCAGATTTGGCGGATTCTCCCTGGTATCAAGCATGGCAAACGATCGACCAATCTTCGTTAGGAATCGCGCGCACGACAACCCGGTCTCCCCGAGACCGATAACATATGTGCGCTTGTCTGTAGCAATTAATGTCATATCTGCTCTAACGAATCTTCAATGTAGCCAAGCCAATCAAAACCAGAATAACCGTGACAATCCAGAATCGGACGATGACACGAGGCTCCGGCCAACCCTTCAACTCAAAATGATGATGCAGCGGTGCCATGCGGAAGATCCTGCGCCCGGTAAGCTTGAATGAAGCAACCTGCAAGATGACCGATACGGTCTCCATGACGAACACGCCGCCCATAATGAACAACACGATCTCCTGACGCACAATTACCGCGACAACACCTAACGCAGCACCCAACGCCAGTGCACCCACATCCCCCATAAACACTTGTGCCGGGTAGGTGTTAAACCAGAGAAAGCCGAGCCCAGCACCTACCATCGCGCCGCAGAATACGATCAGCTCGCCGGAACCTGGCACAAACGGAATGTGCAGATAATCCGCAAACACAGCGTTGCCCGATACATATGCGAAGATTCCCAGGGCACCGGCAACCAATACTGTTGGCATAATTGCTAAACCATCCAGACCATCGGTCAAGTTAACTGCATTAGAACTCCCTACGAGCACAAAGTACGTCAACACAATAAATGCAGGTCCCAAATCAAAAACGACATCCTTGAATACCGGAATGATCAAAGCGGTTTCCTGTGGCAGTGAGGCCGTTGAGTAAAGCGCGAGTGCGGCGATAATTGCAGCGACAGATTGCCAGAAGTATTTCCAACGGCCGGGCAGTCCTCGAGAGTTTTTCTCAACAACTTTTCGGTAGTCATCCACCCAGCCAATCGCTCCGAAAGCAAAGCAAACAAATAGAGTTATCCAGACGTAACGGTTGCCAAGATCAGCCCAAAGCAGAGTAGCAATTCCGATCGCAACCAGGATCAGGGCCCCTCCCATTGTTGGCGTACCCGCCTTACTCAAATGCGACTGCGGCCCATCATCCCTTATCGACTGACCTATCTGACGCGTACTCAGGCGATGAATCATATGTGGCCCAACCCAAAGCGCGATAAACAGTGCGGTAATAACCCCGAGAATTCCGCGCAGCGTCAAGTACTTGAAAACAGTCAAAAGGCCGAAATGCTCGCTGAGTAAATCTGCCAACCAATACAACATTACGCTTGCCCCCGCTTAAACATCGTCACTACATCTTCAAGCGCGACAAAACGCGAAGCCTTTAGAAGAATCGTTGCAGGCGCTACTTGCAGGTTCAGCAAAGCGTTTGCTATTTCCTGCTTGCTGCCGAAAACCCTCGCCTTACTTCCAATTCGTTTCGCCATATCTTCTGCGTACTGACCAATTAACCATATTTCTTCGATCGCACTATTTGCCGCATAGTCCGCCACGTCGATGTGCATCGAATGCGCAAGTTCGCCCAATTCACCCATTTCTCCCAGCACGGCGATGCGATAACAATCATCGACTGCCAGCACGTCCAATCCAGCCATCATTGATGCCGGATTAGCGTTATAAGCATCATTAATAAGGGTAAGTCCTTGTGCCAACGCTTCACGACACAACCTTCCACCTTCGGCCCGATAGAGAGAGAGACCCTGCGCAATCGTGTTCAGGTCGAGATTCAGTGCCAGAGCTGCACAACTGGCAGCGAGAGCATTCGACACGTTATGCATACCGGTCGCACTGCTCTTCACGAGGACGCTTTGCTCGCCATGGAAAAGCTTAAATGCCGTCGAATTGGAACCCAGCTCTACATGGCGGGCATAAACATCCGCGCCTTCATTCTGCAGCGAATATGTCATTACGCGCTTTCCCTTAAGACGCTCAAGCCATTGCGCACTTGCGGCATCATCCAGATTCACGATTCCAATGCCGTCCTCACCCAAGACCTCATAAATCTCACCTTTGCCGAGTACAATATTTTCGTAGCCACCGAATTCACCGATGTGCGCAGTACCTGCGTTAAGCAAAATCGACACATCCGGCTTTACAAACTGGCCCAGATAGGAAATATCACCCCTTCTTCGCGCACCAAGTTCAACCACTGCCGCAACATGCTCGGAACTCAGACTCATCAAGGTGAGCGGAACGCCAACTTCATTGTTTTGATTGGCTAATGTGGTGCAGACAGAACCCTGTGTCGCCATAATCGCGGTAAGCATATTACGGGTGGTGGTTTTGCCTGAGCTACCTGTAATTGCAACAACCGGTTGTGCAAAGTTATCACGACAATAGGCCCCTATTTGTCCCAGCGCATAGCGACTGTCTTGGACAATCAGGCAGGGCTTGCTGACTCCGCAATCCCGTTCTGCAACAATCGCGCTTGCCTTTTCCTCGGCTTGCCTTACGAACTCATGCCCGTCGAAATTCTCACCCTTTAGTGCAAGGTAAACGTCACCTTCTCCAATGCTACGGGAGTCGGTACTAACAGATTTAAAGCGAACATCTTGCCCGCGCATCTCTCCGCCGCAACGCTTTTTTAATTCAGAAAGAGGCATCTCTACGATCACGATTTCGCCTCTTCTGTATCTGCACGTTCTACATCCTGATCCAGACCCAAGAGCCGACTGCAACAATCGGCATCGCTGAAATAACGTCTTTCGCCATTCACTTCCTGATAGGTCTCATGCCCTTTACCCGCGACCAGAATGACATCACCAGTCCTGGCCAACTCGAAGGCATGCGCTATTGCCTCCTCGCGATCCTCAATACATATGTAATCGTCACAATCTGTAAATGCAGATTCAATATCACTCAAAATCGCATCAGGCGCTTCTGTTCTGGGATTATCACTGGTAAGCACCGAATACGATGAAAGCGCTCGCGCAATTGTCCCCATCTCCTTGCGCTTACCCTTGTCCCGGTCTCCACCGCAACCGAAAACTGTCAGCAATTTACCTTCACACAAAGGCTTCAAGGTTCTGAGAACGTTCTCTAACGCATCCGGAGTGTGAGCATAATCAACAACCATCAATGGCTGATTGGGGACTGCAAAGGTTTGCAGTCGACCTGCAACGGCGCGAACGTCATTAATACTTTCCAACTCTCTGGCTGAACTCTTACGCGCCAGCGCAACGCCGAGTACAGCGAGCAAATTGTATAAATTGAACTCACCGAGCAAAGGACTGTTCAGCGTGACATGATCAACACCCACATTAATTTCAGCATGCGTCTTCTGGCCAAAGGTGACATCCTGAACAGAAACCTCGGCAGCTTTTTTAGTGCTAAAGCGGATTTTGCGCGTTTCTGGCGTCACCTTCTGGAAAATTGTCGGCGCATAAGCATCGTCAATATTAACTACGACATATCTGAGCGAGTTCCATGCAAACAACCGCGCCTTTGCCGATGCGTAGTCGTCCATGGTCTTGTGGTAATCAAGGTGATCGCGACTTAAATTGGTGAACACTGCTCCGGAAAAGCGAACTCCCTCCACACGCCCCTGCATCAAACCATGAGAACTAACTTCCATAGCGACAAGCTCAGCACCTGCGTCGCGCAAATGGGCGAGATATCGATGCACATCAACGACACCCGGAGTTGTATGATTCGTCTCAATTAAAGTTTCGCCTCGCGCGCAGATACCATAACCAAGGGTGCCTATAACGGCGGTAGATAGCCCTACCGAAGCAAAGAACTGGGCAATATAATTGACGACCGAAGTTTTCCCGTTTGTTCCGGTGACACCAATGACCTCAAGCTCATCACTTGGTTTATGGAAAAAGCGATGTGCAATTTCCCCGACATGATGGCGCAGATTAGGCACATATAGTTCGATAGCGGAACCATCCTCATGCACCTCCCTATCCTTGTCCCGATCCTTCTCATCGCAGTCAATCAGAACAGCTGCCGCACCGCGTGCAATTGCTTCATCAACATAGTCCTCAGCTCGTGACTTCAAACCCGCCAAAGCAATAAAAAGGTCTCCCTGCTTCACTGCCCGGCTATCAGACACAAGGCCATGAATCTGCGTATTGAGCGCAGATGGAACATGATGAATACCCAAGAGCAAACTTGCTAAATCTGAATGGTATTGGCGCGCCTTATTCATATCAGCCCCGTGCACCTTCGTTAGATGCTTGATTCTGCTCAGTATGCATTAATGGACTTAGATCATCCGGCGCGACATCAAGAATACGCATAGCACCATTGATCACCCGAGAGAAAACCGGAGCCGCAACCTCGCCACCGTAATATTCCGCACCAGCAGGTGCTTCAATCACAACAACAGCGGCAACCTTCGGCTTCGATGCAGGCGCAAGGCCGGCAAACAACGCTTTGTACTCATTCGAGTTATAGCCATTTCGACCAACGGTATGGACCGTACCGGTCTTTCCGCCAACAGAATATAGCGGCACCTGCGCCCTTGTTCCGGTGCCGCCTTTTTCAACAACCGCCTGCATCGACTGAACCAGATCATCCGAAATAGACTTACTGAGAACCTGAATTGGAGCATCCAACTGGTCCTTCTTGATAAGGCTAAGGCTATGCTTGTTCCCGCCGTTACCCAGAACCATATAAGCGCGCGCTAACTGAAGAGCCGTTGTACTTAAGCCATAGCCATAGGACATGGCCGCTAGTTCAATCGGGCGCATTGAAAACGGATCCGGTAGATGTCCAATATTCTCCCCCGGAAATCCAATTCCCGTTCCTTGACCTAATCCAAGCAAATAAAACATATCCCAGAGAGCTTCAGGTCCGAGATCCAGGGCGATCTTGCTTGTGCCAACGTTACTCGACTTTGAAATGACCTCGAGCAAACTGATATTGCCGTAGTTGCGGTGATCTCGAATTGAACGACCGCCTAAACGCAAATAGCCAGGAGCGGTATCAATGCGCGAAGAGAGCGCATATTTTTCTGAAGCGAGAGCCGCAGCCATTGTCACCAGCTTCATTGTCGAGCCAGGCTCGAAAAGATCGGTAATGGCCCGATTACGCAAATGTGCGACATTCAAATTCTGCCGATTATTAGGATTGAATGAGGGCTGATTGACCATAGCCAGAACCTCACCACTCTCAACATCCAGAAGAACCAAAGTACCGGAACGCGCGCGATGCGTATCCACTGCTGCCTTGAGCTCACGATAAGCGAGGTACTGCAGACGCATATCCAGCGACAGAGAGATATCCTTGCCCGGTTTGGCGAGCTCGGTAGTGCCCATATCCTTGATCACCTGCCCTGCACGATTTTTGACAACGCGCTTCTTGCCCTCACTGCCGTTCAACCAGTCATTGTAAGCAAGCTCTATCCCTTCCTGTCCCTGCTCATCAATATCAGAGAAGCCAACGACATGCGCGGCAACTTCACCAGCAGGATAAAACCGCTTATATTCACGACGACTATAAATACCAGAGAAGCCCAGCTGCATGGCTTGCCGGGCTTCGTGAGGAGATGTTTTGCGCTTCAGATAAACAAACTTTTTCGAGCTGTCCGAACCGAGTCGTCGCTTCAACCACTTCTTGTTGACACTGAGTGCCGAGGCAAGCTGGGCATACTCCTTATCACTGAGGTCTACTTCACTAGGGTTAGCGTAGATCGTTTCAACCGCTGCACTAATTGCCAACGGCTCGCCATTGCGATCGGTAATCGTCCCTCGATGCGCTGCGATTCTTTCATGACGAATAGAGCGAACATCCCCTTGATAGGACAAGAAGCTTTGCTCAAAGATGTGCAGATGCACTGCGCGTCCAAGCAAAGTCAAAATCACAAGCGTCAGCACGGCCAGCAGCGCGTAATAGCGCCACATGATTGCAACTGATGGTTGGCTCTCGTTTGAGGGGTTCACGATTTTATCAACGCCTACTTAACTAACTCGATGCTGCGAATATCTGGCAACACCATATCCAATTCTTGCGCGGCAACACTTTCGATTTGCCCCGGTGACGTGAAAGCGCTTTGCTCCAGCAGAAGCTGCGCCCACTCGAGCTGAAGCTGATCATTCCTTTCTTGCAACAACGCCTGCTCGGCAAAGAGCTCTCTTGAAATGTGCGAGGAATACACCACACCCAACGCGGTCAACACCATGACAAGAACGAGTCCCAAGGAAAGCAGCACCTCTTTTACAGGCAGCAGCCTCCAGATAGACTGGATCCGATCAAATAAAGGGATAGGCAACAAATCTCTACCCAAAAGTGGTTTTACACTCTCACGAATAGAATCTGCATGCCTTGCTCGTACCAAAATACTCAGAAGCTCATTCATCACTTAACTTCTCCAGCACGCGCATTACTGCGCTTCGGGCTCTTGGGTTACGCTCTACTTCTTCTTTACTCGGCTTCATCGCCTTACTCATTACCTTGAATCTGCGAGTGATATCACTCTCTAACACTGGCACCCCGGGAGGCGGCTCATCACCCTTGGCCAGCTTTCTCATAAACTGTTTGACCATCCGATCTTCAAGCGAATGAAAGCTGATTACGACCAGACGTCCTTGAACTGCGAGAGCTTTGGTCGCATTCACCAAAAACAACTCCAGATCAGCGAGTTCCTTATTCACTTCAATCCGAATTGCCTGGAAAGCCCTTGTCGCCGGATGCTTGTGCTTTTCCCATGACGGATTTGCTTCCGCCACAATACTTGCCAAACGAGAAGTCGTCTGAATCGGAGCAAGCGCACGCTCACGCACAATCGCTCCCGCAATCCTTTTGGCAAATTTTTCTTCGCCGTACTCTCTTAAAACACGGATCAGGTCAGATTCTTCGACACTCGCTATCCAATCTGCAGCGCTCATACCGCGACTTGTGTCCATTCGCATATCAAGCGGGCCATCGTTCATAAAACTGAACCCTCGCCCTGCATCATCCAACTGAGGAGAAGAAACACCCAAATCAACTAAAATGCCGGTTGCACCATCCCAGCCTCTTGCGTCAACGAACTCTTTAACCTGTGCGAAAGACCCGTGCTCGATAGAAAATCTTGAATCCGACTCGGCAAGCGCTCTGGCAACACTTACAGCTTCAGGATCTTTATCGATACCTACCAGACAGCCTTGATCAGAAAGGGAT
>DAITOW010000073.1:0-11083 GCA_036833965.1 Oleiphilaceae bacterium | reverse complement strand
GGAAGTTGATGGCAAGAGTATTATGTCGGTCATGATGCTTGCAGCCAGCAAAGGCACACAGATCACGATCATGGTTGAGGGGCCTGACGAAGAGAATGCTTTAACAGCACTTAAAGAGTTAATACAAAACAGGTTTGGTGAAGAAAGTTAACCAAGCTCACCTTAAGGACAAGCATTAAGCCTTTGTTTTTCTGGGGAAATACCTCCGTTCACCCTTACCTTTACGCTATACTTCAAGTCTAAACTATTTTTCGGCGCGCAAATGGCAACGTATTTCGACAACAACAGTTCTGACCAACAATGGCAGTCAATCCAGGATGCGATTGAGTCGGGCTCGCTCAAGCAAGTTGCGCGCACAATCAACAACAGTCTGACACCGAGCGACCTTGCTCACTTATTGGAATCGTCTCCTCCACGACAAAGAAAAATCATCTGGCGGTTGATTGAAGACGATTATCGCGGCGAAGTGCTGCAATATCTGAACGAAGATGTGCAGGCTTATTTCCTGAGCCAGTTGAATGCACAGGAACTCATTCTCGCGACTGAAGATCTCGACACCGATGATCTGGCTGATATCCTTCAAAACCTTCCTGAAACGATCACTCGCGAAATCCTTGACTCTATGGACACGCAAGACCGCTTGCGAGTTGAGGAAGTTCTGGCTTATGAAGAGGATACCGCAGGCGGATTGATGAACACGGATACCGTCACGATCCGGGCGGATATCAGCCTGGACGTGGTATTAAGGTATCTGCGTCGTCATCGTAGCCTTCCCGACATGACAGACAGCCTGCTTGTCGTAAGTAGAAAAGGCGTTTTGGTCGGAGCACTACCGTTAACGACCCTACTAGTCTCCAACCCCGGAGCGACGGTACGTGAGGTCATGAAAACAGACACGGTATCGATCAATGTCAAAACGAGTTCCAGTGAGATCGCCACCCTGTTCACACGACAAGACCTTGTAACCGCTCCGGTAGTGAATGACGAAGGCATACTCCTGGGCCGAATTACAATCGATGACGTTGTCGACGTTATTCGCGAAGACGCTGACCACTCGTTACTGAGCATGGCCGGCTTGGACGAGGATAGCGACACCTTTGCTCCGGTCAAACAAACAGCTAAAAGACGCGCTGTATGGCTTGGCATCAATCTATTAACCGCGTTCATCGCATCAGCGGTTATCGGACTATTTGAAGGAACTATCGAACAAGTAGTCGCTCTGGCAGTCCTTATGCCAATTGTCGCGAGCATGGGTGGCATTGCAGGCAGCCAGACGCTGACGCTCGTCATTCGCGGCATTGCCGTCGGCCAAATAACTTCCAGCAACCTGAAATGGCTGTTAAACCGTGAATTTGTAGTCGGTTTACTCAACGGCACGCTTTGGGCATTGGTTGTTTCAGTGCTGGCAGTTCTGTGGTTTTCAGATATTACGATCGGGGTCGTCATCGCTGCAGCACTTTTGATCAATCTGGTTGTTGCAGCAATTGCGGGAACGACACTCCCCTACTTTCTCAATGCCCGAAACATCGACCCTGCCCTGGCGGGAGGCGTTATTCTGACCACGATCACAGATGTCGTCGGGTTTCTTTCTTTCCTAGGCCTGGCTACCATTGCTTACGGCTAATCGCGCATTCAAGAGACAATTATGAACCGTCACAACGACATTGATTCAAATCACTTTGAAGACGACGAAGAGTACGAAAAAAGTCGAACCCAAGTTAAAAAAGAGATGGAAGCACTGCAAGACCTGGGCAAGAAGCTTTGCGAATTACGCAAAGATCAATTAGCACAAGTTCCTGCGTCTGATGCTCTTCTAGAAGGTATTGCAACCTATCTTCGCATTAACTCTCGCGAAGCTCGACGCCGTCAACTGCAATACATCGGCAAACTGATGCGCAGTGAGAATAACGAAGCAATACAGGAAGTCATAGACCGCTTTGATACTTCTAGCGAAATCTACGCCAAACGACTCCATGCGCTTGAAGCCTGGCGTGAGCGTCTGATAACAGAAGGTAACGAGACGCTAACCGAATTCGTGGAGAAACATCCGTCGGTCAACATACAGACCTTACGTCAACTCGTTCGCAACGCAGAGAAAGACCGCAAACAGGAAAAAAACACTGGTGCGGCCAAGAAGCTATTCCGCTTCCTTAAAGAGTATGAGAGCGAGATTTTAAATTAGGCGTTTGTGAGTCGACAGCGGCATTGCAGTTCGAACTTGCCGCAATAAGTTGAAGTCCAGGTCTGCGACACACAGGCCAGGCTCGGCTCCGCAGGAAGAAAGGATATTCCCGTCTGGCGCGACAATCATACTATGCCCCCAGGTCTCCCTATTCCCGCCATGTGTTCCACATTGATTTGCCGCCAATATAAAACTCTGGGTTTCTATTGCTCGAGCACGTAACAAAATTTCCCAGTGCGCCTTGCCAGTCGTGTAAGTAAAAGCAGCAGGAACAGATATCAATTCCACACCCTTTCGCTGATACTCCTGATACAACTCGGGAAAGCGCAGATCATAACAAATACTCAAACCCAGTTTACGACCCAGCACGTCAACCAAAACAGGCTGATCGCCGGCTTCATAGGTATCCGATTCTCGATAAGCTCCGACACCATCACTGACATCCACATCAAACAGGTGCACCTTGTCGTAAGAGATAGGCTTCGCGCCGGGGCTTAAAAAATAGCTTCTGGATCGGTAACGCTTTGCGTCATCCGAACTGCGAACGGGCACCGAACCACATATCAGAAACACGTCAAAGTCATCGCTGAGAGCCTGCAACTGTGCGATACAGTCATCGACATGTGGAGCGAAGCTATCAATCGCCGAAGCCCCAAAACACAATACGTTTTCTGGCAAAACAATCAAACTCGCACCGCGACGGATAGCCCGATGAATAGCGGACGTTGCATCGTCCAGGTTTTGCTTCCAATTGTCGCCACTATTCATCTGAACAAGGGCGCAAGTGAAATGCTGCAACATTTCTTTCGTCACCGGCTTACTGCAATTTCATCAAGGGATCATCCCAGGAACCAGTCAACGAATAGCCGATGGTCGTTAACTGGGAGAGAGGTTCACCCAAAATCTTGTCTACCAGCCAAACAGCTCCACCGATAGTAGGGCTACCAAGCATAAGCGCAGCGATTGGTACATTGCTGGAGATCGGCAACTGTACGCGCATTTTAAGATCCAATGTCTGCGCACCCAAATCAACCCCGCCAGTTAATTCATAGTTGCTTGAGGGCCCCTTGAGAACCAAGGGGTCAACAAAACGAAGGCTTCCCTGACTGATGACTGCATTCATATCAATAGTGTCATAGGAAATGCCCGATTCGTAAATGTCCGAAAAGTCGAGACGCAAGCGCCTGGCTAATGCATCAAGATTAAAAATACCGAACAACCTGAGAACTCCGGCGCCTTCAGAGTCAGACTTAATCACACCTCGGCCAAACTCCATATCAGCTGATCCGGAAAGACCTGCCAGTGAAAAGTTATATGGTGCGTCAGACCAAAACAGGGCAAGTTCAGCAGAATAACTTCTGCTCGTAATTGGTGACTCTTGCCCAAACATTGCCAGCACGGGGGAAACATCCGCTCCAGCGCTATCAAGAGTCAGAATTGTATAGCTCTGTCCATCGTCGTAACGCCAAGAAAGCTGCCCCTCAATTTCGCTGCCGCCCACGGAGCCTTTCAGATCGCGAAAAATCAGACTGGTTTCATCAGTTTCCGTCCAGAACCCCCATCTACCCCATGCTCTGTCGCCAATGAAAAGCTCATCGACCGAGACAACCATCGCCTTGATTTCTCTGGGATCGATACTCGCTTGGACACTCGACGGATAGACTGCCTCACCTTCGGGCGTTTCCGTCTCTTCAATCTTCAAACGTTTCATATCAATCGATATCGGACGATTAGACTCCGCAATCACAATAGTACCTTGCGCGTTCTGACCACTGAGCTCTATGTCAATTTTGGATGAGTCCGGATGAATCAATGCGTTCACATCTCTCACCACATTATCCAATACAGTAATTTCAGTAGCCGACACACTGACTTCCTTTAACCACTCCGGAACACCCGCATCGTCTCCACCAGCACTGGGTATTTCCTCGCTCAGATAATCGAGCCATGCATCAACATTCGCTTTATCTGTCAACAGGGATATGCCAAGCCCGTCGCTGGAAAAGCTATATTTGTTCGCAGACAAAGGCTTGTTGCCAGTCGTCATAAGCACTTTCCCATATTCAAAGACCTCGTCTATGAATAAAAGCTCAGCTTTGGTTTTAGGTAAGGCAGCCCCATTAAGCTGGATCAATAAATCGGTTTGATTAGGTTTGATGGTTGCCAACAACTCTGCAGCATTCTTTGTTCCGGCAAGCTTATTCAAAGGCGCTGGCCAGTTGCTCGACAGACCGTGCAAATCTGTATTTATACGCAAATGCGTTCCAAATTCCGGGTCATTCGGAATATCAAGACGCGCATCAAAACCGGTCGTTCCACTCAATCCGAAACGCCACCCCTCACCCTCCGGAATCAGCTTCTCGATATTCAACTTTCCAGCAAGCAGCACTGCTGTCGTATCTGACTGAGGATTGGGCTCGATACTAAGCAGTGATGGCTCATCCAATATGTTCATCTTAATCTTCTGAGCAGACACTCCGCTCTCGGAATCAATATCAAGTCGCCCCTGGATGTCTGAAGCCGATAAATGACTTTCGGTGTGATGGGCTGAAAGACCCTGCAAGTCCATACTCAATGAAAAGCGGGCATCGATCTCTTCACCCAGAGCAAGCTCAAGCTCGAGGTCACCCTTTGCTGCCCCGGAAAAGCTCAGCAAATCAGACACCGTTTTCGTTTCTTCTGAAATCGGGGATTCTGAAAGCCAGTAGTCATATTGGTCGTTTTCAAACTGAATAGAGGCGCTGACACCGAGTTTAGGTATGTCACTTTGCGAACCAACAGGCATATTGACCGTCAAAGACTGAACCTTGGAGCCTTTGATTTGCGCGTCTTGCCCACTTATCTCTAGCCGGTCGCCATGGAGGGAAAGATCCAGTGCCAAATCTGAAAGCTCAGGCCAATCTGGAGAGAACTTCAAAACGCCATCTTTCGTCTGCAGGTTCAAGCTGCTTGTAAAGCTATTTTCGGGACTATCCGACTCGATGCTGCCATAAGCGAAATACATGCCCTCCTCGACGAACCCGCTTACGAGCGAATCACTCAACCATTGATAAAGATCCCGATCAACTACGTAAAACGGCACGAACTCAGCAACATCCGGCAAGGTGATGTTGCGCATTCCCAACATCAATCCCAAATAATCTTCATCGTCGTCATCATTGAGCCTTAATGTAAAATCACCGAAGACCTCCGAAGACTCATACAGCTTTAAATAGATACCGTCCGATTCAACGAGAAAATCCTCTCCATCCTGCCACCAGGCGACACGACCTTGCGCGTCCTGACTACGCCAACTCTTCAAATAAAGTTCGGGAAAAAACAGCAGCATGTCGTTACTTTTAAAATCGACAAAGCCGGATGTTGCATCGGTATACAGATAACCGTTGACCCCACTCACCGAGGGCGCGCCCTCATAACCCTTCAATGCAACCTCACGCAGTTCTGCTTCAACTGAGAACTTCTTCGAGTCCTCGAGATAACTGGTAATCCAAAGATTATTCAGGGCGCCCATTGGCTCACCGGCTTCAATACGCTGCGCCAAATCCCCTTCCACAATATCCAGAGATGTCAGGATGTCCGCCGCACACGCCAGATCCAAAGACTCAATCGCAATCAGCTCCCGATCAGCCAACAACTCATAACTGGCTCCCGGGATACTGCAACTATCTCCCTTCCAATTATATTTGAGATTGAACAAATCAAGACGCTGACCATGCTCATTACCGCGCCAGGCCACATTCAAGGTACTTTGAATAATCGGGGCCAACGACTTTTCTTCGATTCGCCAATTTAGCTCCGAGATCTGTAACTCGGCATACACCGAATCAACAGTAATTCCGGAAAGATCAATCCACGCTCTGCCGCTGGCATCCAACTCCTGAATGGAAATCCCGTGCCATTGATAGGCGTCTATATGCTCATCAAAAAAACCTGAAGAACGCGCCTCGATGAACAGCTCACCTTCCAGCCTTTCTGCTGAACCAAATTCAGCACTGCTATAAATAAACCGGGCGAGGGGCTGAAGGCCATCAGGCCGAATCACATTCCCTTGCGCAAATATGCGGCCTCCAACATAACTAAGACTGGCCGATGGCAAACGCCACACCTTTTCGCTGCGCTTCGGAGAAGATGTCCTGATAAAAGCATCCACCAGCTTGAGGTTGGCGCCATCAAGGATTTTGGACACATCTAACTCGCCGCCGCCATCCCCTGCGACACGCAAAGCAGAAAGATCCTTGCCTGCAAGGAACCACGCTCCACTCTCATCCTGATCAAGCTTTAAATTGGCTGTATCAAGTCGAATAGAAAAAATCTTGGGGAACTGATTCAGGATAGAATCAAGAAAAGCAAATTTAACCTGCGCCGTTTTTATGTGCGCATTTGAGGCTCCATTGACGCTGATTCCCCTAACCTCAAGGATCGGGTCAAAGCCACTCCACTTAACCTCTAACTGCGCAATTTCAACAGGGATTTCGAGCTGACTACTCAGATAGTCCTGCAGGGGAACACGATACTGGGAAACAAGCGAAAGGACGGAGCGCCCTGCAACGACATATAACAAGACGCCGACAAGCAAAACATAAGCAATAAGCTTCGCTTTGAATTTCAGCAGTCTGTAGGTTCGTTTCAAAGCAAGAAGCCTTATTACAAGCGGAACAAATCAGTCATCAGAGTAGCACGACATCGTACTGCCCTTGATTGTACATCAGTTCAACCTGAAACTTTATTTGCTTATCGATGAATGTTTCGAGATCTGCAACATTATCAGACTCCTCATCCAGTAAGCGATCAATCACACTTTGCGAAGCCATGACCAGGTAAGCAGACGCATCATAGGCTCGACTAACCCGAAGAATCTCACGCATGATCTCGTAACAAACCGTCTCTGCCGTCTTCAGAAAGCCTGTGCCTTCACACACCGAGCAGGGCTCACAAAGTATCTGCCCCAAACTTTCGGTGGTGCGTTTGCGCGTCATTTCGACCAAACCCAACTCGGACACGCAGCTAATCGTAGTGCGGGCATGATCGCGCTCAAGCATTTTTTCCAGCATCCTCAAGACCTGTCGCTGATGCTCTTCATCCTCCATGTCGATGAAGTCAAGGATGATAATGCCACCCAGATTACGCAAACGAAGCTGGCGCCCTATCGTTCTCGCTGCCTCAAGATTCGTTTTAAAGATCGTTTCTTCCAAATTACGATGCCCGACGAAACCACCGGTATTCACATCTATTGTAGTCATTGCTTCGGTCTGATCGATGATCAAATAGCCGCCGGATTTAAGCTGAACCTTTCGACTCAATGCTTTTTGAATTTCGTCTTCAATGCCGTACAGATCGAATATTGGCCGCTCACCCGGATAATACTCAAGTCGCGAACTGACATCGATCAGGAAGTTTTCAGAAAATTCTTTCACTTTGGAGAAACTTTCTTTTGAGTCGATACGAATCTTCTCTGTCTGGGGCTTCACCAAGTCTCTAATCGCCCTAACGTGCAGCGGAAGCTCCTGATAAATCACTTCACCCATCGCACTACTTTTAATTCGTTGCTCCAGTTTGTTCCACAAGCGCATCAAAAACTGGATGTCCGCCTCAAACTCATCCTCGCCAGCACTTTCAGCTGCGGTGCGAATGATAAAACCGGAACCAGCACGTGCGTCTGAATCTTCCGGGCCCGAACTGCCGCCGGAATTATTATTCTCTGAAGAGGAACCCGTTCTTTCAGCAAAGAACTCCTCACGCTGAGTGCATTGCGCGACCAGATTACGCAATCTATCCCGCTCAGCTTCATCTTCGATACGCTGAGAAATACCAATGTGTTGCACTGAAGGCATATAAACCAGATACCGACTCGCCACAGAAAGCTGTGTCGTGAGTCGCGCCCCCTTCGTGCCAATAGGATCTTTAATCACTTGCACAACAAGCGACTGCCCCTCTCGAAGCAGCAAGGCAATATCTTGCTGTTGCCCAGCGCTGTCAGAGCTTGCAATGATATCCGAGACGTGAATAAAAGCCGCACGCTCAAGCCCAATATCGACGAAAGCAGCCTCCATACCTGGCAGAACCCGAACCACCTTACCTTTGTAGATATTGCCAACAATTCCAAGGCGACTTGAACGCTCTATGTATACTTCTTGCAACATCCCGTTTTCAACTACAGCAACTCGCGTCTCAACGGGCGTTACATTAATCAATAGTTCTTCGCTCAAAACATCCATCCCTTCCACTGCTTTGACGTTATAACCTCGACGCAACTCCGGCCGACGTCAAAGCACGATGCGCTTCCATCAATGGCAGCCCAACAACATTACTGTAACTGCCCTCGATACGCGTAACAAACACTGCACCCAGCCCTTGAATACCATAACCCCCTGCCTTATCCCGAGGTTCTCCTGTTTCCCAATAAGCCCGAATCTCAGCATCACTCAACTCCCTGAAGTATACGTCAGTCTTCACCACTTCAAGGGTCACATTACGACATTCGCCGTTTTTCATCTCTCCCAATGCAAAGCTGCTGACTACAGTGTGCACCGACCCTGACATCAAACGCATCATTCGTTGGAAGTCTTCATAATCGAGAGGTTTCGTTAGAATTTCCTCGCCCTTTATACAAACCGTATCGCCAGCAAGGACTATTTGACTTGAATCGCCTTCGGAGCCAGAAACATCTTCGGTGCTTGCCCTCAATTCCTCAAACGCAGCATCAAGCTTTTGCTGCGCCATGCGCTTCACGTACTCTAGCGGCGTCTCATGTGCGCGAACACTTTCATCGATATCAACGGGACGCGCAACAGGCTTATAGCCAAGTTGACTTAGCAACTCGAACCTTCTGGGTGACGCAGAGGCCAAAACCAAACGCACGGCCATTCTTCTAAATCCTCATCGCCATACTAAGTCGGTCATAGATCACAACCATTACAGGCCAAACAAACCCGCTAACCATCGCCTGCACTAATAACTGTGCAGGATCATGACCCCGACTCAAAAGAGATATAAAGATATTTGAAATAAATAAATGAATGATCACGATGACAAACGCTACCAATGATTGCTGCAATAAGGGATACAGCTTGAAGCGTTTGTGCATGCCTATTGCGAGGTATGAAACGATACTAAGCGCCAAGGCGTTCACGCCCAGATAAACGCCGCTAATGACGTCCAGCACCAAACCGACAACAAACCCAACGGCGATTCCTACCGACCCGGGAGAGCGCAGTGTCCAGAAAAACACCGTTAACACTAGCCATTCAGGCCGAAGCGTTGCCAGCATGGTTGGAAGATATATAAGCTCCAATACGATCGACACCATAAAGGTAGCGGTGATCGCGATGACGCTGGGTTGATAGATCATGATTCATCACCCTGCGCCGGATCCGGCTTGGCAGGAGTGACGGAATTCTGCTCTTCACCTTTCTGAGGAAAAACAAGCAGCAGCAGCCTACTTCTATTCAGATTGGCCTGAGGAGTTAGCTTCACGGTTGCGAAGGAAGCGCTGGGATTATGTTCTACATCAGTTACCGTTGCGACCGGATAACCGGACGGAAAGCGGCCACCTAAACCTGAACTAACCAATAAATCACCGACCTGAATATCAGCGGTATCCGGCACATTCACCAATTCCATTTCAGAGAGACTACCCAGACCATAGGCGATGGCCCGCACACCATTACGATTTACCTGTACAGGCACCGCATGGCGATCATCAGAAATCAACAAGACCCTGCTTTGAAAATCGCTAACGTCGATTACCTGCCCCATCAAACCATACTCGTCCAAAACAGCTTGCCCCGCGTAAACGCCATCCTGCAAGCCCTTGTTTATAACAATATAGTGCCTGCTTGGATCCGGACTTACGCTCACCAGTTCGGTTACGACGACGCCGTCATCAAGCACCCGAGAAGCTTTCAATAACTCTCGCAAGCGGTTGAGTTCCGCCGTTGTACTGGCTAGTTTTTGGGATTTTCGCTCTAGGACGAGCACCTTGGCCTTCAAAGACTCAAGTTCATCTTCGAGTTCGCTACGGGATGTAAAAAGAAAACCGACACCACTGACTAATT
This sequence comes from Oleiphilaceae bacterium, assembly GCA_036833965.1. Classification (GTDB taxonomy): domain Bacteria; phylum Pseudomonadota; class Gammaproteobacteria; order Pseudomonadales; family Oleiphilaceae; genus PZPK01. The sequence continues at coordinate 847 of DAITOW010000073.1, read as the reverse complement.
GCGTCGGGATGTCACTCATCCATTGAAAAGGAGTAAGCAGAGTACTTACGCCACGTCGAACAGAGTCCAGCTGATCAAAACGAACATCGACCACGATTAGGACGACACTCAAACAAACAGCAAGAATAAGTCGGTAGCCCAAATATGGGCCTTGTACGAAAATAGTGCTAATCGCTCAGACCCTCGCTCAAATTGATTGGACAACGCTAGCGAATGAATCGTCCAAATGACGATTCATTCGGGAAATCGTTATTCGACCGCGAAGATGCCGTCAGCACCTTTATCAATCAACTCTAAAGCTTTACCACCACCGCGCGCCACACAGGTCAGCGGATCTTCAGCTACGATAACAGGCAAGCCCGTCTCTTCACTAATCAGACGATCAAGCCCGCGAAGCAAGGAACCGCCACCGGTAAGAACAATGCCGCGTTCTGCGATATCTGAAGCAAGTTCCGGCGGAGATTGCTCAAGCGCACCTTTTACAGCTTGCACAATCGCGGCGAGCGACTCCTGCAAAGCCTCAAGTATTTCTTCACTGTTCAGTTCGAAACCGCGAGGAACACCTTCAGCCAAATTACGGCCGCGCACATCAATGGCACGAACTTCAAGGCCTTCGTATGCACAGCCGATTTCCTGCTTGATTCGCTCTGCTGTCGCGTCACCGATCAAACTACCGTAATTACGACGCACATAGGTCACAATGTTCTCATCGAAACGGTCGCCACCAATTTTGACCGAGTCAGCATAAACGATACCGTTGAGCGAGATGATCGCGATTTCGGTCGTGCCACCACCGATATCAACAACCATTGAACCACTCGCCTCTTCTACCGGAAGCCCAGCTCCA